>JANQGN010000009.1 GCA_028277295.1 Rhodospira sp. | reverse complement strand
CGCGAGCCAGGAGACCTGCCGTGACCACCGCGATCCCTCGGGCGGGGTGCCCCGGCGGACCGTTGTCGACCGCGCGCGTGATCGCCGCGCGGGAGATCGGCAATGCGTCCTCGTGTCCCGCTCCGACACACCCTCGGAGTGGACCCACGCCATGGCCCCCCCTGACCACGCGCCCGCGCACGTTCCGTCGTCACCCCAGACCCGCCCGGCCGTCGTGCCGCCCCGCTCGGTGGTCAAGCGCGACGGCACCATGGCCCCCTTCGACGGTGGACGGATCCGCTCGGCCATCGAGCGCGCCGGCAAGGCAACCGGCGACTTCGAGGGCAGCGAGGCCGATCTGCTGGCGATCCAGGCGGTCAAGGTCCTGGCCCATCGCTTCCACGACCGCACCCCGCATATCGAGCAGATCCAGGACGTTGTCGAGCAGGTCCTGATCTCGGCCAACCACTTCGCCACCGCGCGCGCCTACATCGTCTACCGCGAGCAGCGCGCCCGCCTGCGTCGCGACCGCGAGACCCTGGTGAACGTGGAGACCTCCATCAACGAGTACCTGGAGCGGGCCGACTGGCGGGTGAACGCCAACGCCAACCAGGGCTATTCCCTGGGCGGGCTGATCCTGAACGTCTCGGGCAAGGTGGTGGCCAACTACTGGCTGTCCCACGTCTACCCAGCGGAGGTCGGCCGCGCCCATCGCGACGGCGACCTGCATATCCACGACCTGGACATGCTGGCCGGCTACTGCGCGGGCTGGTCGTTGCGCACGCTGCTGGCCGAGGGCCTGAACGGCGTGCCGGGCAAGGTGGAGGCCGGCCCCCCCAAGCACCTGTCCAGCGCCGTCGGCCAGATCGTCAATTTCCTCGGCACGCTTCAGAACGAATGGGCCGGCGCCCAGGCGTTCAGTTCCTTCGATACCTACATGGCGCCGTTCGTGCGCAACGATCGCCTGACGTACGAGGAGGTCCGCCAGGGCATCCAGGAACTGGTTTACAACCTCAACGTTCCATCGCGCTGGGGCACGCAAACGCCGTTCACCAACCTGACCTTCGACTGGACCTGCCCCGAGGATCTGCGCGACGACGTGCCGGTGATCGCCGGCGAGGAGATGGGCTTTACCTATGGCGACCTCCAGGCGGAAATGGACCTCATCAACCGCGCCTACATGGAGGTGATGGCCAAGGGCGACGCCAAGGGGCGCGTCTTCACCTTCCCCATCCCCACCTACAACATCACCCCGGATTTCCCCTGGGACAGCGAGAACGCGGACCGCCTGTTCGAGATGACGGCGCGCTACGGCCTGCCCTACTTCCAGAACTTCCTGAAGTCCGACCTGACGCCGAACATGGTGCGCTCCATGTGCTGCCGGCTGCAACTGGACCTGACCGAGTTGCTCAAGCGCGGCAACGGCCTGTTCGGCAGCGCCGAGCAGACCGGATCCCTGGGCGTGGTCACGGTCAACTGCGCCCGGCTGGGCCACACCCACAAGGGCGACGAGGCCGGGCTGCTGGCGCGCCTGGATGTCTTGCTGGACATCGGCCGCACCAGCCTGGAGATCAAGCGCAAGGTCATCCAGCGGCACATGGACGCCGGCCTGTTCCCCTACACCCGGCGCTACCTGGGCACCTTGCGCAATCACTTCTCCACGCTGGGCGTGAACGGCATCAACGAGATGATCCGCAACTTCACGGACGACGGCGAGGACATCACCACGGCCTGGGGGCACGCCTTCGCCCTGCGGGTGCTGGACCATATCCGGGCGCGCATCGTCCACTACCAGGAAGACACCGGCCATCTGTACAACCTTGAGGCCACACCGGCCGAGGGCACGACCTACCGCTTCGCCCGCGAGGACCGCAAGCGCTTTCCGGGGATCCTCCAGGCCGGCACCCCGGACCAGCCCTACTACACGAACTCCAGCCAGTTGCCGGTGGGCTTCACCGATGATCCCTTCGAGGCCCTGGAGCGGCAGGAGGCGCTTCAGCGCAAGTACACCGGGGGTACCGTCCTGCACCTGTACATGGGCGAGCGGCTGTCCTCGGCCGCCGCCTGCAAGACCCTGGTCCGCCGGGCGCTGGAGTCCTTCGCGCTGCCCTATATCACCGTCACGCCGACGTTCTCCATCTGCCCCACGCATGGCTACATCGCTGGCGAGCACGCCTTCTGCCCCAAATGCGACGCCGAGTTGATCGCCCGCAAGCGCGCGGCCATAGCGTCATAGCCCCACCCACCGGAGACACCTCTCATGACTCACCGTTCGTCCCCCGAACCCCTGGATCAGGCCCTCACCCTCACCGACGAGGAGCGCCAGCCCTGCGAGATCTGGACGCGCGTCATGGGCTATCATCGGCCCGTGTCGTCCTTCAATCGCGGCAAGAAGGGCGAGTTCGCCGATCGCGTGACCTTCAGCGAGGCGCGGGCGCTGCGTGACTAACACACGCGCCCGCCTGCGGATTGGGGGCCTGGCCCGGTTCTCAACCGTGGACTGGCCAGGCCGGCTGGTGGCGACGGTGTTCTGCCAGGGCTGCCCCTGGCGATGTCCGTACTGCCACAACCCTCATTTGCTGGCGGCCCATGGCACGCCCGGGACCCGGGTTCCCTGGCCCGAGGTTCTGGCGTTCCTGGAGCGCCGCCATGGACTTCTGGACGGTGTTGTCTTCTCCGGTGGGGAGCCGACAGCGCAGACAGCGCTTCCCGACGCGATCCGGGCCGCGCGGACGCTGGGGTTTCGGGTCGGCCTGCACACGGCCGGTCCGTGGCCAGAGCGGCTGGCGGCGGTCCTGCCCGACCTGGATTGGGTGGGCTTCGACGTGAAGGCGCCGTTCGAGGACTACGCGGCCGTCACAGGCGTCCCCGGCAGCGGCGACACGGCCCTGGCAAGTCTGCGCGTGCTTCTCGGTAGCGGCGTGACGTTCGAGGCCCGCGCCACCGTCCACCCGGCGCTGATCGATGATGCCGCTCTCGACCGGCTGACCGACAGGCTGGCCGATATGGGCGTTCGTCATGTCGCCATTCAGCACGCCCGGCCCACGGCCCGCCTGCCCGCCGATCCCGCCGGACGGCCGTTTCCGGCGGTGATGTCCACGCGTGCCGCCGTCTTCAGGACGCTGATGACGCGGACCTGAGCAATGAACACGTCTCTCGCGCCGCCGCCGCGCTCAGGATGGGCTTGTAACGGCGGCACGTGCCGATGACTCCGGCTCTGATCGTAGATCTTAGAGCCAATCCCGAGCGATCCGGACCGGATCGCGACGACGATTTGCTCCAGGCCAGTGATGCGCGTTGTTGTTAGTTTATTATGAATGAAGGTTGATATGTCTTGTGGTCACACCGATCGAAATCAAACTCGTACACGATGCAAGGCGCAATTGCCTGATGGTGCTGGCCCAGATAGAATAGAAGACTGTTCGGGGCCGCCGCGAAGATGTGAACGATCGCATCGGGATCATCCGCCTTCCGGAGGCGTACATGATTAGATATTTGCTCGGCTAGCACGGCCGCATGCTCGCCGCCTGTGACGCTTTGATGTGCTGGTCCGCTCGGCATATTGAAGGATACGAGCGTCCCGGCTTCGGGAAGCTGGGAAACGACATAGGCGCGCGCTTGGGCGGTCGCCGGGTGAGAGATGTTGATCGCAAGAGCGAGGTCGCGGCCCTGGTCCAGGCGCTCTTCGGTGATGTCGAAACGGGCGCCCGTTGAGGCGGAACCGTCATCCGGGCGCCATGTCTTGGCGCCGACCCGTCCATTCTGAACCAATTCAGTCGTGATGCCGGATTTCAGGTCCAAGACAGCACCGGAGAGAAACGCGATCGATGCGTGGGCGTCAAGAATAAGCCGCAGTTTGGAGGACTTCGTCGCCGTGCTCCGCAAGAAAGTCTCGACCTTGGGCCGGATGTCGCGTTGCCATTCTCGACCGTCCTCCAGGTAGCGTTCGCGGAAATCGCCCGTAAGAAGCAGCGTATCCTCGGGAGATGCGCCGACAATATTTGCGGCTCGGCGGATGCTGCGAATGGCGATAGACCGGAACGGGTCGGACTCAGCCGGCCGATCGACGAGAAGTCCTTCTTCCCGACAAACCTGAAGGAGCGTCTCGCGTGTGAGCGCGCTGAGCTGCCGCACCTTCAGCTGTCTGGCCAGTTCGTCATAACGGAAATCGGACTCCGCGGCGTTGCAGGCGCGCACCCCCACGGACTCGGCCTTGCGGTTGATCTCCTCACGCAGTTCATAGAGTGACCGATAGCCTTCGACCACGCGCAGGCCCTGTATGACTGCGCGCAGCTCAGTGTCATTGGCCAACTGCAAATGCTCCCGCCAGCACTTGCGGACCGCGCCCATGCGGCTGCGATCTGTCGTGCCGTCGAACAGGCGCTCACTCAAAAGGCTGTGGTCATGGCCGGAGATCACGTTGGCAAGGGGGTCGCCGTCCTTGATGCGATAGGTGGTAAGGAAGGTGAACCGCGCCAACGAGGGCGCCGTCTCGCGTGCTTGCTGGAGACGCTCAAGCAGTGAGAAGGATTGAGCACCAATGAAGGTCGGGGCAGTGAAGTCCTCGTATCCAAAGCGTCCGCCGGTCTGAACGTGCCACTTCACCTGATGATATTCGGCGGAAATCCGATCGGGACCGGACCCGGCCACGTGTGGGTCATATTTGACAACCACATCGTCGAAGGCCTTCGGGCCGTCCGCCTCGAAGGTCACCTCGACCACACAGGTGTGCGGCAGCAAGAGGTTGAACGCATTCAACCAGAAGATTCGCGCCTGATAGTTATCGCCATGCCAGCGAGCCACGACCGCATCAACCACAGACCGCCTCCATCTTCTGCGCCGTTGGCTTTACGAACGTCAGGATAGTGGGAGCTTCGGTCCAAACAAGGCGCACATCACGGCGGCGGTTTTCGGCGCGATTTTCCTGGCACGGCGGGGATGGCCGAAAGCGGCGCGCGGTCTGGGCCTTTGGTCGATGACGGGGGCTGTCCGATCTTCGCCACTCTCCGCAAAGGTCTGCGGCGTTGTCTAGGGCAAAGCTGGAGCGATCCGGACCGGATCGTGACGACGACTTGCTTCAAAAGCAAAAACTTAGAGCATGGCGGGTGAGTCCAGAACCACTCACCATGCTCCAGGTGTCTGTCCGGAAAGCCTTACAAGACACCACATGCCGCATGAAGTTCGGGCACAGGAGCACATTATATTGCGGTTCCCGAGACTTTCCGGACGGGCTCTAGTCCTCGGCGGGAGTCAAGGCCGCGATCAGGTCCGCGTGATCCGGATGGGCGATCGTCAGCGCTCCGCGCCGCCCATGTTC
>JANQGN010000044.1 GCA_028277295.1 Rhodospira sp. | reverse complement strand
GTCGCGCAGGCGCGCCACGCCCTCGGGGTCGGAGAACACCACCACCTTGCCGCCGCGCGCCACCACCTCCTGAACGTTCGAGGCGGTCTTCTCGAACAGAGGGTCGCTGGGCGCGATCACCACCACGGGAACCGACTCGTCGATGAGCGCGATGGGACCGTGTTTCATCTCGCCGGCCGCGTAGCCCTCGGCGTGGATGTAACTGATTTCCTTGAGCTTCAAGGCCCCTTCCAGAGCCAGGGGATAGCTGGACCCGCGCCCCAGGTAGAGCACGTCCCGGGCCGGAACCAGCATCGACTGGGCGATGGCGCGGATCCGCTGGTCATGGTTCAGCACCTCGGCGGCGCGGGCCGGCACCTCGGTGAGTGCCGACGACAGGCGCGCCTCGGTTTCGTGGTCGATGGCCCCGCGCTTGCGGGCCAGGGCGATGGTCAGACAGGCCAGCACCACCAGCTGGGTGGTGAACGCCTTGGTGGAGGCGACGCCGATCTCCGGCCCCGCCAGGGTGGGCAGCACGGCGTCCGCCTCCCGGGCGATGGTGCTCTCCGGCGCATTGACGATGGCCAGGCAGTGCTGGCCGTGGTCCTTGCAATAGCGGAGCGCCGCCAGCGTGTCCGCCGTCTCCCCCGACTGGCTGATGAACAGCGCCAGCCCGCCCTCGGGCAGCACCGGCGCCCGGTAGCGGAACTCACTGGCCAGGTCCCAGTCGACGGGCACGCGGGCGACACGCTCCAGCCAGTACTTGCCGACCAGACCGGCCAGCGACGCGGTGCCACAGGCGATCATGGTGATGCGCGGCACGGCGGCCAGGTCAAAGGGGAGCGTTGGCAGGGTGATGGTGCGTTCGGCCGGATTGAACATGGCGTTGAGCGTGTCGCCGATCACCTGCGGCTGCTCGAAGATCTCCTTGGCCATGAAATGGCGGTGGCCGCCCTTGCCGATCATGGCGCCGGAGAGATTGCTCAACTGGACAGGGCGGTTAACGAGGCGCCCCTCAAGGTCGCGGACCGTGGCGCCGTCGGTGGTCAACACCGCCCAGTCGCCGTCCTCCAGGTAGGTGATGCGCCGGGTCATGGGCGCCAGCGCCAGGGCATCGGAGCCGAGGAACATCTCACCATCACCGTGGCCCACGGCCAGGGGACTCCCCTGGCGGGCGGCGATCAGAATATCCGGCGTGTCTCGCAACAGGACGCCCAGGGCGAAAGCCCCGTGCAGGCGGGTGAGCGCGCGCCGCGCGGCCTCCACCGGTTCGACGCCTTCGGCGATAATCTGGCTGATCAGATGTACCACCACCTCGGTGTCGGTATCCGAGGCGAAAGCGTGCCCCTTGGCCAACAGTTCGGCGCGCAGGTCCTGAAAGTTCTCGATGATGCCGTTATGAACCACCGCCACGCGGCCGTTGGCATGGGGATGGGCGTTGGCCTCGTTGGGGACCCCGTGGGTGGCCCAGCGGGTATGACCGATGCCGGTGGCGCCGCCCAGGGGCTCCTCTGCGAGGCGCGCCTCCAGGGCGGCGATCTTGCCGGTTGCCCGGCGACGTTCGATGGACCCGCCGTCCAGGGTGGCCAACCCGGCGGAGTCGTAGCCTCGGTACTCCAGCCGCCGCAGCCCCTCGATCAGGCGCGGAGCCGCGTCCAGGGTGCCGATGATGCCCACAATGCCGCACATGGTGGTGTTCGCCTTTCCTACCCCTTGCCTGTCAGCCGCCGCATATGCGCGCGGAACTTGGCCGCCCAGCCCTCACGATTGATCTGGTTCGCCCGGGTGACGGCCAGGGCCTCGGCCGGCACGTCCCGGGTCACCACGCTGCCGGCGCCAACGATGGCGCCGTCCCCCACGGTCACGGGCGCCACCAGGGCGGCGTTGGAGCCGATGAAGGCCCCGGCGCCGATGTCCGTGTGGTGCTTGGCGAAGCCGTCGTAGTTGCAGGTGATGGTGCCGGCGCCCACGTTGGCCCCCGCCCCCACGCGGGCGTCGCCGATGTACGTGAGGTGATTGACCTTGGCGCCGTCCTCCACGCTGGCCTTTTTGACCTCGACGAAGTTGCCGATATGCGCGCCCTCGCCCACCGCCGCGCCGGGACGCAGCCGCGCGTAGGGGCCGAGGATCGCGCCGGCCTCGACCGCGCACCCCTCGAAATGGCAGAAGCCCTTGATCTCCACGCCGTCACCGATGGTCACCCCGGGGCCGAAGACGCAGAACGGGCCCACGGTCACATCCCGGCCCAGCCGGGTGTCCATGGACAGGAATACGGTGTCCGGATCGATCAGGGTCGCGCCGCCCTCCATGGCCATCAGGCGCAGACGGCCCTGCACCTCCCGCCCGGCGGCGGCCAGTTGGGCACGGGTGTTGATACCCAGCATTTCCGACTCATCGCCCTCGACCACGGCGCAGGCCAGACCGTCGGCGCGGGCCAGGGCGACAATCTCGGTGAGGTAGTACTCGCCCTTGGCGTTGGTGTTGCCGACCCGGTCCAGAAGACCGAACAGCCGCGTCCCGTCCACGGCCATCACGCCGGAGTTACACAGGCTGATGGCGCGCTGATCCTCGGTCGCGTCCTTGTGCTCGACGATGGCTTTCAGGTCCCCGTCGGTGTCCGTGACCAGGCGCCCATAGCCGGTGGGATCGTCGGCGCGGAAGCCGAGCACCACCACGGCCGCGCCCGCCGCCCGCCTGGCGACCATCGCCCGCAGCGTTTGCGGCCGAATTAGCGGAGAGTCGCCGAACAGGATCAACACTGTTTCCGGCGGCGCGGGCAAGGCGGGGCGGGCTTGTAGGGCGGCGTGCGCGGTGCCAAGACGCTCCGCCTGGATGACCGTGGGCCGGGGCGTGGCGATCGCCTCCACCTCGGGCATGTCGGGGCCAACCACCACCACCGTTTTCTCGGCGGGCGTGCCCAGGGCATCGAGAGTGTCCAGCACATGGCCCAGCAGCGGCCAGCCGGCCAGGGCGTGGGTCACCTTGGGCCGGGTGGACCGCATGCGCGTGCCCATGCCCGCGGCGAGAACGATGGCCGCCAACGCGGGGGCGGCGAGGGTCTGGGGGCTCATTGGCGGCGTGTCTATCCTGGTGATACCGGTCTGGGTGGGACTCGCCTACCCGAAGTGGGGTGGTCAGAGCAAGGACGCTGCCATAGTCTTCGGCCCGCGCAAACTCAAACAGTGTTGCGCTTGGTTACAGGACGCGCCAGCCCTCAACCCCGGAATCGGCGTCGTCCACTCCTCTGTTTCCGCGAGGTTCCATGTTCCCCGATTTGCCTTTCGACGGCGTGGTGTTCGATCTGGACGGCACCCTGATCGACAGCGTGCCCGACCTGACCCTGGCCCTGAACGCCCTGATGGACGAGGAAGGGCTGCCCCACGTGCGTCCCGCGCAGGTGCCGGCCATGGTCGGCCAGGGCGCCCGGATCCTGGTCACCAAGGCGATGGCCGCCGTCGGCCAGCCGATCGGCGAGGACGCCACCGAAAGAGCGCGCCTGGAGCGGTTGTACCATCGCTTCGTGGGCCTGTACGAGGCCAAGCCGATGGTCGGCACCCGTGCCTACGAGGGCGCCGAGGACCTGCTGCGTGCCCTGCATGGCGCCGGAATCCGCCTGGGCATTTGCACCAACAAGCCCCAGGGTCCCACCGACGGCGTGGTCAAGGCCCTGGGCCTAGAGGGCCTCTTCGACGCCATCGTGGGGGCCGGCCTGATCCCCGAACGCAAGCCCCACCCCCGCCCCGTTCTGCTGGCCCTGGAGCGCATGGGCGTGGCGACCACGCGCGCCGCCATGATCGGTGACACGCCCTATGACGTCGGCGCGGCCCACGCCGCTGGCCTGCCGATCGTGATGGTCGATTTCGGCTACAGCCCGGTGCCCCCCGCCCAGGCCGGCGCCGACCGGCTGGTCTCGCACCTGGCCCATGTGCCGGCCGCGCTGGCGACGTTGGGAGCGGCCCGCTTGCCATGGGTCAGTTTGGAGCGGGAAGGGTCTTGACGGACCTGGTGTGGCGTGATTCGACGTTGGGGAGGCAGCCCCCGAGGTCTTGATGGTTGACATAGAGCAAATCCCGAGCGATCTGGCACGGATCGCCCTGGAAGATCTTTTGGGGACGATTTGCTTGAAAAACAAATCATTAGAGCATGTTGGGCGATTCAGAAATCACGCAACATGCTCTAATGGCCCTTGGTTGCGGCCTTCCGCTGGAGACGGAGAACCGGGCCAGCCGGTTCCAATGGATCAAGCGGGTTCTGACCTTGCCCCTAAAAAGTGGACAGCGGGTTATGCGGCGCGAAGCTCGGCTTGGTCCGGGATGATGGTGCCGAGCGCCGCGTGAAGAGCGCACGGCCGGGGAAGTCTGCCGGGCGCGGATGCGGGGGGGGGTGAAGGGGTTAGGGGAAGGCATGGACCAAAAGCAAGTTCGTTTCGGCTTCACAACACGCTTTGAACGCGTTGGACTCTATCCCTGAGTGTCTGTCCGGAAAGCCATGCAAAACACCACATATGGCATGTGATCCGGGCACAGGCATACAGTATGTTGCGGTCCCCGAGACTTTCCGGACGGGCCCTGAAAACCAACCGAAAACGCGCTGGACTCCGTTTTCCGCCTACAAGGTTTTCCGCGCCTTTCGGCGCCCTTGCGGGCCGGGAAAAGTCCAACGCGCTCGGCCTATTTTCTGTTATTTCTCAGGCACTTAAGCCTTACACACTATAGTACATGTGGTACTCGACCGGGTGCGGGGTGTGTTCGAAGGCGTAAACCTCCTCCCACTTCAATTCGAGATAACCGTCAATCATGTCGTCGGTCATCACGTCGCCCTTCTTGAGGAAGTCGCGATCGGCGTCCAGGGCTTCCAGGGCCTCGCGAAGGCTGCCGCAGACCGTCGGCACGCCCTTCAGTTCCTCGGGCGCCAAGTCGTACAGGTTCTTGTCCATCGGGTCGCCGGGGTGGATCTTGTTCTCGATGCCGTCCAGGCCGGCCATCATCATGGCGGTGAAGGCCAGGTAGGGGTTGGCGGACGGATCGGGGAAGCGCACCTCGACA
>JANQGN010000725.1 GCA_028277295.1 Rhodospira sp. | reverse complement strand
CTCAGAATAAGGGTTGTCCATTTAAAACAACCTCATCCCGAGGAAGGGAAACGACCGAAGGATCTCCATCGCGTGCTCCGGTCCTCTCGGAAGGCGCTTCTTAAACGATCGTCCATCCGCGTTCGGAGCCCTGCGGGATCCTTCGGCAACCTGGACCAGGCCCATCGAAACCGGCACCATGCGGGGCTATTCTCTCTGTTCCGAGACAAGGACCGCCCCGCCCATGTCCACCGCCAGTCCGCTTGCCGCCGATCCCCTGGACTCCTGGGATGATCTCCTCGACCTGAACGGGCAACTGTCCGAGGACGAGCGCATGATTCGTGACAGCGCCCGCGCCTACTGCCAGGACAAGCTGATGCCCCGCGTCCTGACCGCCCATCGCGAGGAACGCTTCGATCCGGAGATCATGACCGAGATGGGCGACATGGGCCTGCTGGGCCCCACGGTGCCCGAAGCCTGGGGCGGCGCCGGCGTCGGCCACGTGGCCTACGGCCTGATCGCGCGCGAGATCGAGCGCGTGGACAGCGGCTATCGCTCGGCGATGAGCGTGCAGTCCTCGCTGGTCATGCACCCGATCCTCACCTACGGCAGCGAGGATCAGAAGCGCGCCTGGCTGCCGCCGCTGGCGCGGGGCGAAAAGATCGGCTGCTTCGGGCTGACCGAGCCCGACCACGGCTCGGACCCGGGCGGCATGAGGACCCGTGCCGAGAAAATCGATGGCGGCTATCGCCTGACCGGGTCGAAAATGTGGATCACCAACAGCCCCATCGCCGACGTGGCCGTGGTCTGGGCGCGCTCGGACGCGCATGGCGGGCGCATCAAGGGCTTTCTGGTGGAGCGCGGCATGAAGGGCTTCTCGACACCCAAGATCGAGGGCAAATTCTCCTTACGCGCCTCCATCACCGGCGAGATCGTCCTGGACGGCGTCGAGGTCCCCGAAGAGGCCCTGCTGCCGGGCGCCGCCGGCCTGTCCGGCCCGTTCGGCTGCCTCAACAAGGCACGCTACGGCATCGCCTGGGGGGTGCTGGGCGCCGCCGAGTTCTGCTGGCACGCGGCCCGGCAGTATACCCTGGATCGCAGCCAGTTCGGACGCCCGCTGGCCGCCAACCAACTCATCCAGAAAAAGCTCGCCGACATGCAAACCGAGATCACCCTCGGCCTGCAGGCGGTTCTGCGGGTGGGCCGGCTGGTGGACGAGGCCCGCGCGGTGCCCGAGGCCATCTCACTCGTCAAGCGCAACAATTGCGGCAAAGGACTGGATATCGCCCGCATGGCTCGCGACATGCACGGTGGTAACGGCATCAGCGACGCGTTCCACGTCATCCGCCATGTGATGAACCTGGAGACCGTTAACACCTATGAGGGTACCCACGATATTCACGCCCTCATCCTGGGCCGCGCCCAGACGGGGTTGCAGGCGTTCACGGGATAGAGCATGTTACGCGATTTCTGAATTGCCCAACATGCTCTAAGCATCTGTCCGGAAAGCCTTGCAAGACACCGCATACGGCATGCGATTCGGGCACAGGCACACTACATATTGCGGCTCCCGAGACTTTCCGGACGGGCTCTAACAATTTGCTTTTCAAGCAAATCGTCCCCGAACGGTCGTCCAGGGCGATCTGTGCCAGATCGCTCGGGATTTGCTTTCGGGAGGATTACACCGCCCGGCGGCCATCAAGGGGCGGCGCCAGCCCGTCGGCCACGCAGACTCGGTTGCGGCCCTTGGCTTTCGCCCGATAGAGCGCGCGGTCGGCGCGATCAATCAATTGGTCAATGGTCTGATGCCAGTCGCCAGGAACCGTGGTGGCCAGGCCAATGCTGCCCGTGACACGCAAGAGGGTGCCATCGGCCAAAGGCAAGGGAGAGGACGCCACCGCCTGACGAATCCGCTCGGCCACCGCCCGCGCGTTCCCCGCCGTCGTGCCCGACAGCAGGATCACGAACTCCTCGCCCCCGAATCGGGCCATGAGATCGTCGCCGCGCAACACCGCCGTCGCCAGGCGAACCACATGCCGGAGCGCGTCGTCGCCGACGGCGTGCCCATGGGTGTCGTTCACCGTCTTGAAATGGTCGAGATCCAGGACCATGGCGGCCACGGTCTCGTCATCCCGGTCACGACGCTTCCAGATATGCGCGGCGATGGTGAAGAAGGACCGCCGGTTATGAATGCCGGTCAAGGGATCCTGCTCGGCCAGGGCCTGCACCCGCTTCATGAGGCACTCGGTGGTGATGGCCAGGAAGCCCATGGAGATGATCACGACCCCCGCCATGGCCATCAGGTAGGTCAGGTTGGCGATAAAGCCGAGCCCGGCCGGGTCGTTGCCCGTCAGCACCCAGAGCGACCAGATCCCCCGCACCGTGAAAATCAGGGCATGGACGCCATAGCCGGCGATCAGAATCCCCGCGGCCAGGTACCGGGTGTCCTGGTCACGCGGCCAAAATGTCCGGATGTTAAGCAGATCGAAGAAGACGATGAACGCTGACGTAAGCACAAATCGGACGATAATGTTGTTGTCGATGGCTGTATAATACGCCATGATAACGGAAAATATTGTTAATAAAATGTAGAAATGTACTTGACGTCTGGGATGTTCCAGGGACAGAAATGCAAGATTTCCTGTCCAGGATACATAGTATCCCAGGAATATCAAGCCGTTGCCGACCACCACGGACATCAACAACGGCACGCCCATGTCTCGGGCGGATATCAGGAACAAGCCGATCGAGACCAGCCCCAGGCCGGTGGCCCATTGGCGAACACCGCCGACGGACGGGTTGAGCCGCCATACCACGGCCAACACGGACGTCGCGACCAGGCTGGTCAAGGTCGCGACAATCAGAAGCGTAAACGTATCTAGCATACAGGGGGTCCCAGGCCTGCGCGTCCTGTCGGCCCGGACTGTATGCCAGTTTCCCCATGCGCGCCAAGGGACTCCCAGCCCGGCCACGACAGCAGGGCCGTCCTCGGTCCGGACGCCGCGTCAATAGGCCGGCCGCGCCGGCTTCTTGCGCGGTGACAACTCCAGGTCCCCGGCCAGCAGGGCGCGCCCCTGGACGTCGGCGCCCGAGGGCAAGGGCGCCAGCGGATCGGCGACCCAGGCGGCGATATCCTCCAGCGCCAGCACCCCCGACAGGTCGCGCAACAGCATGTGCCAGCCATCGTGGTACAGGGCCGGGCGCCGCAAGGGGTCGCGGCCGTCACCGACGAGCGCCCGCATCGCCGACAGGGTGGCGTCACTGGGCACAAGCTGATCATTCTCGCCCAGCATCACCAGCACCGGCACCCGAACGCGGGGGATCGCCGCATGCGCGGCGTCCATCAGGTCGAACAGACCATCGACGGCGTCCACCCGGGTTTCCTTCAGCGTCAGGGGATCCCGGGACAGACGGATCAGCCAGTCCCTGTTGTCGGACGGCCAGATATCCAGGCCCTCGCCGGTGAAGGTCATCCAGGGAATGGAGTGGCGGGCCAGGGGCATCAGCAGGCGGACGACAAGGGGCCGTCCGTCCTCCCCCCAGACGGCCGGGGCGCTCAGAATGGCGCCATCGGCCCGCAGGGGATCGGCCGGATCCCCCAACGCCGCCAGCGCGACCGCGCCGCCCATGCTCTCCCCCAGCACCAGCACACGGGCGCGCGCATAGGTCTGGCGGGCCAGCGCGACCAGGTCGCGCAGGTCGTTGGTCAATCGCTCCGTACCCGCCCACAGCCCGCGATGGGGTGTCTCACCGAATCCGCGTTGGTCCGGCGCCCAGACGGCCATGCCCCGGTTGGCCAGGAAGGGGCCGGACTCGTCGAAGGCGGCGCCATAGTCATTGAAGCCGTGCAGGGCGATCAGCACCGCCGTCGGAGGGGTCGCGCCGCGCTCCCAGCGGCGCAAGGGCAAACGCGTGCCGTCGCGCATGATCGCGTGACCGTTGCCATCCAGGCGTGGCGGCGGAGCCCCCGGGCCGGGTCCCGGCCCCGGCGGTTGCAGGCGCGGGGCACAGCCGGCGAGCAGGGCCAGTGTGGGCAGGGCGAGCATATCCCGCCGACGCCAGGTCATCGAGTCCCCGTCTCCGTCGTTAGGCGGCGGCCGTCGCGCCCGCGCCATCGCGGGTCAATTGCAGGAAGATGTCCTCCAGGTCCGTTTCCTCGGTCACCAGGTCGCGAATCTCCAGATGGGCCGAGCGGAAGGCATCCAGAACGGCGCCCACCGACGTTTCACTGGGCTTGTAGCGTATCACCACCTGGTCGGCGGCGCGCGTCGTGGCCTCCAGCGCCGCCAGCGGCGCCGGCAGCGGATCGGTCAGCGGCTCGCCGCTCACGGTGACGATCAGCGTCTTGCAATCCAGCCGCCCCAGCAGATTCTGGGTCGTGTCGCACGCGGCCACCCGGCCCCGGTGGATGATAGCCGTTCGGTCGCAGAGGGTCTCGGCCTCCTCCAGGTAGTGGGTGGTCAACAGGATGGTGGTGCCGCGCGCGTTCAGGTCCTTCACATAAGACCAGAGTTGCTGGCGTAGCTCGATGTCCACGCCGGCCGTCGGTTCGTCCAGCACCAGGATCGGCGGGGTATGGACCATCGCCTTGGCCACCAGCAGGCGGCGGCGCATGCCGCCGGACAAGGTGCGGGCATAGGCGTCGGCCTTGTCGGCCAGGCCCACGGCGTCCAGGATCTCCAGGGTGCGGCGCTCGCGCCTGGGCACGCCGTACAGGCCAGCCTGCACCTCCAGCAGCTCCCGGGGGGTGAAGAAGGGATCCAGGTTCAGTTCCTGGGGCACGATGCCGATGGCGCACCGGGCCTGGCGGTCCTCGCGGTCGATGTCATGGCCCCAGATACGCATGGCACCGGCCGTCTTCAGCACCAGCCCGGCCATGATGTTGATGAGCGTCGACTTGCCCGCCCCGTTGGGCCCCAGCAGGGCGAAGAAGCCGCCGCGCGGAATGGTCAGCGACACGTCGTCGAGGGCCTTGCGGGCCGGCTCGCCGGCGCTCGGCCGGTAGACCTTGGTCAGGCCCTCGATCTCGATGGCGTGATCCGGATGGCGGGACGCCTCGGGGGCGCGGGCGGAGGCGAACATGGGAAGCCTTCCTACGACAGGGGGGCCAACGACAGGGACGCTGGTCACGCAAGGGTGAGGGACAGGTGTTGCGCGGGCGGCGGCTGCGGGTATCATCCGGTCAAGGCCCGCCCCCAAACATAGGGCGCCCCCCCGAATTGTCGAGGAGCCGCGCGATGGAGCACGTTCCCACCTTTCCCGTCACCGAAACCGTGGTGGTGGACCATCCCGCCGTCGTCTGTGACGGCATCGGCATCACCCTGGGTCACCCCCGGGTGTACCTGCACATCAAGCCAGGCCAGGACTCGGTGGTCTGCCCTTACTGCTCGCGTCAGTTCGTGCTGAACAACACGGCCGCCGTCGCTAACGCGCATTAAGTGTTTTTTTGGATCGCCCATCGCCCTTAACAATCGGGGCGATGGGCTCCGCCGCTTCGCGGCGCCGGCGCCGTCGCGCCGGCCATCCCGCCGAAGGACCGAGCGCCTTCCGGCCCAGATGAAAAAGGGCCCCCATGCCCGCCGACCCAGACTCCCCGGACACCGCCACCCCCGACCGCCTCTACCTGGTGGACGGCTCCGGCTACATCTTCCGGGCCTATCACAGCCTGCCGCCCATGACGCGGCCGGACGGCACGCCGGTGAACGCGGTCTATGGCTTCACCACCATGCTCATGAAGCTGCTGGCGGACGTGGACGCCGAGCACATGGCGGTGATCTTCGACAAGGGCCGGCGCACCTTCCGCAACGATCTC
>JANQGN010000713.1 GCA_028277295.1 Rhodospira sp. | reverse complement strand
ATTTCAGTCCACATGGTGCGATTCCTTCGTTGTCTACACACCAGCCATGGAATCACAACCCACTGGAATCACTCAACTCTTTTCCAATCAGGCTCTAAGGCCCTGGGCCTTACGCTCCTGTTTGGCCAGGGCCTTTTCGGCCGCGGCGATTTCCTCTTCCGGCGCCTCGGAAACCGAATAGATCAGGCTGTGGATGGTCTGGGCCGGGGTGCCCTTCTGGCGCAGCACCATGGCCGCCTTCCCGGTGAAGGTGGCGGTGACCACGTCCTCGGGCTCGCCGGCGTCCAGGCCCAGGTCATCCAGGGCGAACCTCAGCACCGTGGACTTGCCAGTGCCGGCATAGCCGAACAGGCGGAAGACCTGTTGTTCGTCCGTGCGGTGCTCGAACCAGTCCTTGATCTGGCGGATCGCGGCGGCCTGCGTGTCGCTGGGGGTGATGGTCATGCAGCGCTGGCCCCGACGCGCGGGGCGTCGTCATCATAGTCCCCGTGGCGCTCCAAGCGCTTGCGTGTGCCGGGAGGGATCCAGTGAAACGCGGGCGTCGAGGGCGGCTGGCCGGGCTGCCAGATGATCCAGCAGTAAGCAGTCGCCGTGCTGGCCGTCCGCAGGCAGCGGCCCTTGTGCATGGGCACCCGCTCACAAAACTGGACGATGGTCGACGGCGGGTGCGGCCGGAAAAGGTCACGCCACCGTTCTTTGCCTTCCAGGAACGCCGTGCGAACCAGCAGCGCCGCGTACTCCCCCGTCAGGGCGATGGCCTGCCGGGCGAAGTCGGCCGCCAGGCGGAAGGGCGGGTTGGTGACGATCAGATGGGGCCGATCCGGTACGCCAGGGGGTTGGAACGGCATCAGGAAGTCGTGCTGGATGCCATATCCGAGATCGGCCACATCGGATGCGATCACGTCGGTGAAGTAGTCGCTTAGCGCCCGGGCCATGTGCCCGGCGCCGCACGCAGGCTCCCATGCTGTCCCGTTCACTTTGAAGTCCTCAAGCCCTAGGAACTCGCACAGCGCGCGCGTAGCCCATGGCGGGGTCGGGAAAAAATCCAGACTGTCGCGCGGCTCGGCGCGCTGCGCCATGACGGCATGGCTGGTGTTTTGGGTCATGGCTGCTCACCCCGCGGGTTGTCCTTGGCGCAATGGCATGGCCAGCACAGGGCCTGGGTGTTTTCGAAGTGGTCGGCGCCGCCGTCCCGCAGGGGCACGATGTGGTCGAGCGTGGGCGGCAGACGGTCCGTGAACGATCGTCGGCACCGGGCGCAGCGTCCGCCCTGCTTCTTGACGCGGCTCTTGCGCCAGCGCTGGTGCAGCGTTGCGATCCGTGCGGCTTTCATGCGGCCCCGGATCATGACGGAGTTCATGACGGCCGGCTCCAGCAGCGGTCCTGCCAGGCGCAGGGGGGATGCCAGTGATTGCCGTCGTGCCCGCCGGCGCAGACCTTGGCGGCGCGGCGGCCGGCGGCGCGGGGCAGGACCTCCTGGTGTTCGCAGGCCCGCACGATCCGCACGGCGCGGTCGCTCATCTCCTGCGCCAGGGCCGGGTTGGGGGGCACCAGCTCTGCGTACAGTTCCCATGTGTCGCGGTTCAGGGCGGTGAAGAGCGCCGGATTGGGCAGGTCCATGTAGGCCTGATAGATGGCCATCTGGGCGGCGTAGAGCGGCTTGCTGATTGCCACGCCCTTCTTCACGGTGTCCTGCCAGGAGCCGCTGCCCAGGACCTTGTTCTCCCACAGGGCCGGCAGGGCCATGGCGACGGGCGCGGTCAGGATCACCCCGTCGATGTGGCCCTTGAAGCGCCCGCCCAGCTGGACATAGCCGTACTGGCGGCCGTCGGCGCCGTGGGTGCGCAGGTCGAACCCGGCCGCCTGCAACCAGGCGGCGACGATGTCCTCGCCCCTGTGGCCGGCCTCGAAGATGCGCAGGGTCTTCGGTGCGAAATCGCGACCCGGGTCCTTGGGCACGGCCATGACGTCGTATTGGATTTGGCGTAGGCAGTCGCGGCCGATGCCCGAGGCGCCGATGTAGTCGCGCGAAGGCTGTGCCCGGTTGCGCGCCACCAGCACGGCATCGATGGCGTCGTTCACCTGGTCGCTGACAATGTTGAACCGCCGGGGATCATGCGGGTCACAGGTGGCGCTGGAGCCGTGGTTGAGATCGAGGGTCACGCGGTCAGCCCTCCGCCTTTGCAATGGCGTCCCGCATCTTCTTGACCACCCGGGCAACGGCGCCACGCTTGTAGCTGGGGTCCATTTCCGCCTGCTCGACATAAGGAAGAGCAATCACAAGCGCGTCCAGCAACTCAGGCGCGGCAACGTAGAGGGGCGCGTTCTGTGGCAATGATTCCTTCATGCTGCCCTCCCTCAGAACGGAATGGCGTCGTTCAGGGCCTGGGCCTGCATGGAGTCCTGGAACCCGGTCACGCAGGCTTCGATCAGCCGGTCGATCTCCTCGGCGGTGCGATCATGGAACGGCTCCATCAGGCCCAGTTCGGTCAGGGCCTCGGCGAAGGGGCGGCGGGCGTCCTTGATGGCCTGCCGTTCCATGCGGGTCTTGTCGATCACGGGACGCCCCCTTTTCACACGGGCGCTGCCGATCTCCAGGCAGCGCATGGAACAGAAGTGATGCCAGGGCAGACCCTGGCGGGCCGGGCGCAGACCGAAACCCCGCGGAGCCCGGCCACAGACGGCGCAGGGCCGTTCTCTCACCCGGGCGCGCATGCCACCCTCAGCAGGCCAGCAGAGCGGTCATCTCCACCGGATCATCGACCTGGCGGGCCAGATCGGCCCGGGCCAGAATGCCGGCGGAGATGGCGGCTCCAGCCATGCGCTCCAGTTCGCTCATGGTCAGGGAGCGGATGGGGCGCCCCAGGGCACCCCGCGCCTCCAGCCAGTCGGCGATGGCGTGTGCCCCGGCCCGAGTGATGGCGGCCTGCTTTTCGTCTTCGGTCACAGCGGACGCCCCAGGCGCTAGAGCCAGTTGGGCCTGGCGCCGCTGCCCTGGGCGCCGCCGCCCGCCTGTGCCGAGGTCTGCCCCGAGGTCTGCCATGCGGGCGGGGCGTCGGTCTGGGCCGCCGGCGCGGTCGTGTTGCCCCAGCCGTTGCCCTGCGGCTGGCTGGCGGGTGTCCGGGGCTGGCGCGGCTTGGCGTCCACCGGGCGCGGCTCGAGGTCCTCGCCCCGGGTCAGCGGGTCATACTCGGGGTCGCCGGGCACCACCACATTGGCCAGCTTGTTCTGGTCCTTGTATTGGGCGCTGGACGCCGGCTCGACCATGACGCGGGCGTAGAAGGTGATGCCATCCAGGGCCTTCAGGCTGGGCAGGGTTCGCTTCTGCTTCGCCTCCGGGCTTTCGTCCTTGGGGTTGATCCCCACAGCGCTTTCGATCATGGCCCGGATGGTGGATTTGGTGATGTTCCAGCCGATCGATTGGCCGTTGGCATCCAGCTTTCCGCCAGCCACGGTGAGCAACTGCCAGACTTTACGCCGGTCGAACCGGCCACCGACCACGGTGAACTCGCAGTCCAGCATCTTCACGTCGCTGTTCTGCGACGGTTTCAGCAGGCCCCGGTCATCGGGCGTCGGGCCGTCCACGCCCCCCGGGCGCAGGGTCAGCTTCATCTTGGCGAAGGTGCCGTCGGGGATCAGGTCACCGGCCGGTGCCATCTGCGGGCCGGCATCGTTGAGATCGAGCATGTCAGGTGCTCCAGGCTGGGATGGCGGGAGATGTCACGGCGGACGTTACGGTGGGCGGCTGGTCCTGGTTGATGCGCGCCAGCAGCGCCCCCAGGTCCGGCGCTTCTGTCTCGTCCAGATGGCCGGATCGGTCCTTGGCCGGCAGGCCGTAGCGGTTGCCGGCGCGGCAGACGAGGCGGCGCTCGGCGGCGCATTCGTCCAGCAGCCAGCCGGCGCCGCTGGTGTCCGGCTGGAAGTGGTGCATGCTGATCACCTGATCGACGATGCCCGGCAGCTCGCGCATGACCTTCGATCCCTCGGTCTGCGGCTGCCAATGCACCGTGCCGTAGTCGTCGGTGACCTTTTCCAGCACGCCGACGAAGATCACCGTGCGGCCGCGCGCATGCTGCAGGTGTTTCAGGGCGGTGATCACCTCGCGCCCCAGCAGACCATAGGCGCCGCGCACGTCGGGCTGACCGGTGCGGGCCGAGAAGGCCTCCGGCTGCTGTTTGGCCCAGACCATGGCCTGACGGGTCAGGTCGGTAATGGAGTCCACGAACACGACCGAGCGGTCGGTCAGCGCGGTCAGCACATCGTCCAGGCCGGCCTCGCGGTAGGTCTGTTGGATGTGGTCATGGTGGGCGGTGGAATAGGGTTCCGTGGCCGACCTGGATGGGTCGGGCCCGCCGATCAGGATCGCCAGATCGCGGAAATCAGTGTAGGTGCGGACCGGCAAGCTGACGCCGGACCAGTGGCGCAGGGGCTTCATGCCCGCTTCCAGGTCGATCACCAGGGAGCGGTCGCCTGGCAAGGTGCTGGCCAGGGTGGTCTTGCCCACACCGGCTGGACCGAAGATGGCCAGCGACGTGGTGTCGTAGGCGTTGGAAGCGCGTTGGTCGGCGGTAACGAGGGAGACAGGCATGTCCATCGCGCTCCTCTGGCGAAGGAATAGAAGGGGGCGGCGCGGGCGATGCCGGGCGCCAGGGGAGCCTGCCCGCCCTCACGGAACGGGCGGCCCGCGCCGCTAGGGTCAGTCGGTCACGGTGTTCGGAACTCGCTCCCGGTCCAGGAGGTCTCGCCCGGTTGAGGTGATCTCCAGCACGGGATCCGCTAGGAAGCCCTCGAAGATCAACGCGGTCTGCGGGCAGTCACCGCAGGTGCCTCCCAGGGCGTCGGCGCCGCAGTTGCGGGTGAGGCAGCGTTCGGCGGCCGCCTCCGCCTCGATGGTGGCGACCTCGGCCAGGACGGCGGCACCAAGGCCCGGCGCGACGGCGTCCACGCGGGCCAGTATGACGTCATCAAAGAGAGGCATGGTGACCCTCGGCAAGAATGTAGGTCTGCGTCGACCCGAACATCCCGTCTTCAGCCGGGATAACGAGCCCTTTTCTGATGAGGCATGCCAACGTGGAGGAATGAACCTTTCGCCCGCTTTCAAAAACACTCGCGTAGGTGTATGGAGCATTACTCATCAGTATGTCTCCATGTCTCAGGCTGTGAATAACAACAAGCTGTGCTTTTGTGAGAGTATTTTTTTTGGCCATGGTGCTCACCTCTTTGGATCGAGCCGCGTTGCCTCTCGGACCTTGATGATCAGGTCCACGCCAATGTCATGGGCTTGAGCTGGGGTCATGATGAGGGTGCTTATGGGCTTCGGGTCGTCTGAAGCGTATGCGCGCAAAGTCACGGGGTGGCCGGGCCCCTGGGTGGTGACGATGATGCGGGGGCGGACGCTCATGCCGCCCTCGCCGCGATCGCTTCGAGCCAGTCTTCCTGAGCACCCGAGACCCGAACGGCATCGCCGTCACGCTCCCGGCGCTCGATCATGTCGTTGACGAAGCGCTCTTCCCGGGCGCTCAGAACCATCGTCTGCGCCTTGAGGAGCACCCAATCGAGACGTTGCAAGTCCATCATCGATCCTCCCGATGAACTGCGCGTGGCTGTATGCCTTTGGCGGCCTCAAACATGCCGGCCCTCCGTCAGTCGCACGATTTTGGCGCCGGTCTTGGACTGCGCGCGCATCAGCAGGTCGTTGTCGTCTCCAACCACTTGCCCCATGCAGGCGCCCGCTATGAGACCAATCAGCAGCGACCCCGCCACCAGGTGGCCTGGTCTACGTGCCGTTCCGCCGCGCGCAGGTGCCGGGCGGCCATCCGCCGTGCCAGCGCCTGGCCCAGCGGCGCCCAGATCCGGTTGGCCAGCAGCGCCAGTGCTCCGCACATGATCGCTCTCCCTGATGTCCCTGCGGATTTCCTCGATGCGCAGCGCCACGACGGCGAGTTGCGCGTCCAGCGTGCCTTCGTCGAGCACCGGGCCAAACAACCAGGTCAGCCAGTTCTCGCCCATGTGCGCGGCAATTAGCGCCAGGCTGTCGGGCGACGGCATGACACCTTCGCGCCAGCGGTCGACGGTCTTGACCGGGACCCCGAAGGCTCGCGCCATGGACTTCGCCGGACAGCGACGGACCCAGTTCAGGAAGCGCGCGCGGACGGCGTCGATGGCCTCGGTCACGTCATCTCCGGAGAGCGGCGAACCGCCTGGCGGTGCCAACGTCATCCCATGCATGGGCGATCCTCCCCCTGTCGTGGTGCGCCCGGACCGGGCACGGTGTGGGCGTCAGGCCTCGGGGTTCAGGGCCTGCGAGTGGTGGCCGCCTCGCGCGTAGACAGCGTCCGCTTGCTGCTGCAGGGCTTCAGCGCGACGCTCCAATTGGTTGCCGCGTCAGTCGCACCAGCGCAGTGCCAGGAAGTGGGCCAGGCGGGAGAGGGCGTGCGGGACGGCGAGGATTGGGATGTCGGGGACTAGCAGTATTAGCGGGGGCATGTCAGGCGGCCTCCGGGGCGGGAGAGGGAGAAGCCATGAGATCTTCGGCACTCACATCGACTTCACGCCGCGCGGCTTCCGACAACACTCGTAGGTGGAGGCGTGCCGGAATGCGTCCGTCCTTTCTCCAGTTGCTAACTGCGCTAGCACTCACGCCGAACACATTGGCTGTGGCGCTAGTGCCGCCGAATGCATCAATGATCGCGCTGGCGCGGTTCGGGAGGGCAGACATCGGACTGGGGCTCCTCAGGTTTTATCCTGAGGCCATAATTTCAGGAACTCTGATTTCAGTCAAGCTGAATTCCTGAAGGGCTGGAAGGGAGATGGCGTGGCACACTAGCGGAATGCCAAAACCCGCACACGAAATCGACTTCAACACCGCCTGCGCCAAACGCTTGGACGCATGCCGTGAGGCACTTGGTATCACCAGCAAGGGTGAGTTCGCCGAAGCGCTGGGCGTGGGGCAGAGCCGGTATTCCAATTGGCTTGCAGGCCGCCACATAGTCCCGCCTGACGTGGTGGCGCGCGCTCGCGAGCGGTTTGGGATCACTGCCGACTGGGTATACTGTGGCGATGCATCGGGGCTACCAAACCGCATCGCCGGCAAAGCGCTCAAGGCCGCGTCGTAATTCTACCCAGAAGTACCGTATTTCGAGCGCCTACCGGGACGCAAGCGTTGTATTCTGATTAAATGTGCAATTTTCTGCGCACTGGCGTCGCTGGTGCGCGCGCCGGCATTTTCAGCGTCGCTGAAATTTCCTAATTGACGTCATTCAGAATATCTGAAATGGTTCTCCTGTCGCACCCGCTGATGGGAGGTCCGCCGTGTGGCCGCTACCTTCTCAGGAACCCTCGGAAGAAGTTGCCGATATCCTGTTCGGTGTCTCTGACTTCACCTGTGGCGCCATCGGTCACGGTCGCGCAGGTGTCCGGGGTGAAGGTCTTGTTACCGGTCCACTGGCGGTGAACGTCGGACCGGGCTCGCGTGCCGCGACCGCGGGCATGCGGGACACCGTCCAGCACGATCACACCTTGAAGCGTGAAGTTCCAGGTCTCTCCCGAAACCGTTTCGATATTCAGCGGATGGTCAAGGTCGGTGATGCGGCCATCATCGCGACGCAGTTCCTTTCGGTCCAACCAGTTGAGCAAATGGTAGGTGACAGGAACTGGAAGGCCCGACTCTACGTCTGTTGCGGTCATGACATTGTACAGATTGAAATGGCGTACTTCACGCCGGAGATGACAATAGGCTTCGGCATACTTCGGGTATGTATCGCCATAAAGTGCTTTTACGGAAATATTCCGAGATGTTCTCTCTCCGTTTCGGTCCTTGTATACAATATTCCAGTCTTCGTTTACGCGCCGGATCAGAGGCCCCGGATCGAAACCATCTCCCTTTCTTTTCTTCTTTCTAGAAAGCGCTTTCTCCAGACGGCCAAGGGCAAGGCCAGCCAAAAGCAGCGCAACCCCGAACAGGATCAATCCCAGAATCTCAAGCACAACTCACTCCCCTCAACAGCACGCTCCGCCCGCCAGGGTAGACGAGTCGTGCCGACGCTATAAAGGGCCCTCGTCATGTTCGCCACTGACACGGTCACCGAGCGCCTCTACACCATCGACCCCGACGGTTTCATCGCCCTGACCGAAGCCGGGTACGACGTCATCGCCGACGCCGCGCGCCGGGCGACCGGCTGCACCATGGCAGTGGTAGACGCCGTTACGGCGGAAATCTGCGCGCCGGGCGTCCGGCTCGTCGATCTGGTCGAGACGGCGGCCGGCTACAGCCCCCGAATTGATATTCAGCACCACGGCCATATCGCCGGAACGCTGGTGTGCGCCTTCAACGCGGCCAACGCGGCCCTCGGCCTGACGCGCCGGGTCTACGTGCCCCGGCCCAGCGGCCGGGCCGAGGTGGCCAAGGACGCCCTGCGCCGCATCGCCGACCTGGACGCGCATCTGCGACCCGGCGGTGCCGGCAATGAGGGTGACCTGGAAGAAGCCGAAGACGCCGCCCGCCGTGCCGTCGAGATCGCGCGGGCCGCCCTGGACGAGACCACAGAGATCACCCGCCGCGAGCGGCACCCCCATTGGGACGCGACCCATGGCGTTTGCCGGGTCGAATACGTCTGTGACGCTTGCGGGCACGCGTGGTCCGAAATCCATCATGACGAACCGGACGTCCGGTGCCCCCGCTGCGACACGTACAGCGTGCCCCTCCACGTCGAGACCCTGGGCGGGGAAGTCGTCTGATGGCTGTTACACGCATCCGCTCTCGCAATCTGGCTGACTATGACGGTGCCCCGCTGCGCAACGCCACGCTCCCGCACCCGGTGGAGTTGAAACACTGGATCGATACCAGTCTTATCCGCATCGACGCAGACATGGGCGTGCTGCGCCTGACGGCGCTTGGTCGCGCGCACACCGCCGGTCGTAAACGCGAGGAGGGCTGAGCCATGCCCATGATCCTGGACGATGTGTGCACCGCCACCGGCCCTCGCCCGGAGGCGCAACGCCTGATCGCCGACCGCCTGCAGGCCGAGGAAATGCGGGCGTTTACTGGCGCTCTGGTGTCGGACGTGTTCCTGAGCCCGCCGGGCGGGGTGGACGCGTCGGCCGGTGCGATGCTGGCCACGCTGCGCACCGTGTCACCAGGTGCGGCCCTGGCGACCGTGGAGCGCGCGCGGCAGATGGTCGAGTGCCGATACGCGGCGCGGGACGATGACCGGCGCGGCGTGGGCGGCCTCGTCGATCAGGCCCTGGCCAGCCTGCGCGCTGTGGAGGCGGCGGGCGAAGCGGTCACCGACGAGCGCCCCCTCCTGACAGCGGCGGCCCTTCTCCTGGCCGCCCTGGATGTGCAGTGGCGGGCCCGGGCCAACTGGGAGCGTCGGGCCGGAATGACCCCACGCAGGGAGGACTGATCCCATGACCTCAGGCCGCTCCAACCTGGTGGATATCGACGCCACCCTTGTGCACGAGACTGATCGCGCTGTCCTGCTGGACACGGGCTCTGTTCGAGCCTGGGTCCCGAAGTCCGCCGTGGAAAACAACGGCGACGGCACATGGACGCTCCCCGAAGCGATGGCCGTCGAAAAGGAGCTGGTGTGATGCTCCTGACCACGATCCGCGACATCGGCCCGCTGCGCTACGTCGTCGCCTGCGCCCTGGGCGCGGCCGGTGTCTACGCGGCCTGTTGGGTCTTCCTGGTGGCCGCCTATGCGCTCCTGCCAGAGGTGCCCGGCTTCCCGCCGGGCGTGATGTTGGTGGAGGCGGGACGATGACCGACCCCCGATATCCCGATCGCCTCTGGCTCAATGTGGACGTTGTGGATGGTGTCGTCATGCTCTGCGAGCCTGTCGAGCCGGGCGAGGAAATGGCGGTCGAGTACGAGCGCACGGCCCGGGTGACGGAGTTGATGGCGGCGGCGCGCACCCTGCTGTCAGTCCTGGACTATGAGGTTCCGAGCTACCTCACAGGGAGAGAACGCCACGCCCGGGAGGCTCTGCGCACTGCTATCGACCGCCGCCAGCAGGCCGAGGGTCAGGAAGGTGGGCGATGACCACTCGAGACGAAAACCACGTCATCTGTCCGCACTGCGGGGCTGAACACGGCGACGCGTGGGAGTGGTGCACAAGCGAAATGCCCTTCGACACCACCTGCGACGAGTGCGGCAAGGTGTTCGAGGCGTGGGTGGTCTACGACGTCAGTTATTGCGCCCACGCCAAGGCCCCAGCTGGAAGGGACGGATCGTCATCCATGCGGGGAGACGACCTGTGAACGCGGCTCATTCAGCAGCCGTCAGACAACTGCGCTATCTGTCGGCTGAGGGGGTCATTGACCGCGCCGAGATCATGAAAACGATCCGCGCCAATCTCGCGGCCGTCAACGGTCAGTTGACAGCCGATGGTCTCGGAGTGACCCGCCAAGCCGTGAACAAGTGGGCGCAGGAGAATGGGGCCGACCCCAGTCTGGAGAACCTGTGCCTGCTAGCGCGGCAGTTCGGGCTACGCCTGGCGCTGGTGCCGGTCGAGGAGTGTGGGAAGCCATGACCGCCTTGCTCCCCATCGTCTTCCCGCCTCAGCATTGCGGCGAAATCATCGTGGACTCCTTCGCCGGGGGCGGAGGCGCCAGCACCGGCATTGAACTGGCCCTCGGCCGATCGCCCGACGTGGCCATAAACCACGACCCGGTGGCGGTGGCCATGCACGCGGTGAATCACCCCGCCACGCGCCATTTCTGCCGGTCGATCTACACCGTCAGCCCGGCCGAGGCGACCCGGGGCCGGCCCGTGGGCCTGCTGTGGGCATCGCCGGACTGTCGGCATTTCTCGAAAGCGAAAGGCGGCAAGCCGGTCTCGGCCGGCGTGCGGGACCTGGCCTGGGTGGTGGTGGAATGGGCGCGGCGGGTCCGCCCCCGGGTGATCATCCTGGAGAACGTCGAGGAGTTCCAGACCTGGGGGCCCATCGACCGCGCCGGCAAGCCGTGTCCGGAGCGCAAGGGTCAGACGTTCATCTTGTGGGTGGAGAAGCTCCGCCGCCTGGGCTATCGGCTGGAGTGGCGCGAACTGCGCGCCAGCGATTACGGCACGCCGACGATCCGCAAGCGCCTGTTCGTCATCGCCCGGCGGGACGGCCGCCCCTTCGTCTGGCCGGAGCCGACCCACGGCGCTCCAGACAGCCAAGAGGTGCTGGACGGCCGGCGCCAGCCCTGGCGCACGGCGGCGGAGATCATCGACTGGTCCCTGCCGTGCCCCTCCATCTTCTTGACGTCTGAGGAGGCCCGCGCCCATGTCGTGCGGCGCCCCCTGGCCGACGCCACGCTGCGCCGGGTCGCGCGGGGCGTGGTCCGCTACGTGCTGGACGCGCCCCGGCCGTTCCTGGTGCCGGTGACCCACGGTGGGGATGTCCGCTGCTGGGATTCGGCGGAGCCCCTGCGCACCATCACCACCGCCCGCCGGGGCGAGATGATGCTGGTCGCGCCGTCGTTGGTGGGGATCGTTGGTCGCGCGGGCCAGAGCCGGCCCCGGGGCGTGGATGAGCCCACGGCCACCGGGACCGCGAAGGCGGACGCCGCCCTCGTCACCGCCTTCCTGGCCCGGCATTACGGCGATCGTGGCCAGCGCCCGAGCGTGCCCCTGGATGAGCCAATTAGCACCGTGACGGCGGTGGACCACCATTCGTTGGTGGCCGCGCATCTGACTCAGTTCCGGGGCAGCAATCAGGGCAACGGCGGGGACCTGACGGCCCCGCTGTCGACCCTCACCGGCCAGGGCACCCATG
>JANQGN010000639.1 GCA_028277295.1 Rhodospira sp. | reverse complement strand
GTTTGCAGCGCCAGGTGCGTCAGGCCGATCACCGCGTTCATCGGCGTGCGAATTTCGTGGCTCATGTTGGCCAGGAAGGCGCTCTTGAAGCGGCTGGATTGTTCCGCCGTGGCGCGCGCCTGCTCCATGGCCTCCTCGGCCTTCTTGCGGTCGGAGATGTCGTGGAACAGGGTTACGGAGCCGGCGATGCGGTCGTTCTCGATCATCGGCACCGAGGTGATGGACACGGGAAACAGGCTGCCGTCCGCGCGCCGGAACTGCTCGGCTTCCGAGCGAAAGGGTTGGCCCTGGTGGATCGCCGCCATGATGACGCATCTCTCGGGCGGTGGTTTCCCGACCGACGCGTGGTGGACAAGGTCGTGGATGTTGACACCGAGCATGTGGTTCCGGGTCCAGCCCAGAAGACGCTCGGCCTCGGGGTTCACGAAGGT
Source organism: Rhodospira sp. (assembly GCA_028277295.1). Lineage (GTDB taxonomy): Bacteria > Pseudomonadota > Alphaproteobacteria > Rhodospirillales > Rhodospirillaceae > Rhodospira. The sequence continues at coordinate 11,657 of JANQGN010000639.1, read as the reverse complement.
GCAGCGGCCGGTCTCGTCCAGCGCGTAGACGCCCTCGCCCATGGCGTCGGTGAGGCTGCGCAGGAACCGGTTACGCTCGCGGAAGCGCTCCTCGATGCGTTTGCGCTCGGTGATGTTGGTGCGAATGGCGATGTACTGGAAGGGCTCGCCGGTCTTGTCCAGGAAAGGGACGATGGTCGCCGAGACCCAGTAGGGAGAGCCGTCCCGGGCCTTGTTCTTGACCTCTCCATGCCAGACGTGACCGCTTGTGATGGTGCGCCACAGCGTGGCGAAGAAGGCGTCGTCGTGTTCATCCGAGCGGACGATGCGATGGTTCTGGCCGATGATGTGAGACCGATCGAAGCCGCTGATGGCACAGAACTTGTCGTTGGCATAGGTGATGTTGCCGTTGGCGTCGGTGGCGGTGACGATAGCGTGCTGATCGAGCGCGAACTTCTGGAACTCCAGGTTCCGCTTAACCTCCGTGAGCCGCCGGTTGGAGGCGCGGACGGAGCGCAGCATCCTCAGCCCCGTGACGACGACGAACAGGATGACTCCCACCGACAGCGCGATCCGGGCCTGAAGGTAGTCCCGTTGGCGCGCGGCAATGTCGCGATTGAGATCGTCCAGCCTCTTTTGGCCCTGGAAGAACAGCCGGTTGGCGGTCTCCCGCAGGCGCGAAAACAGCGGCGGCAGGCGATCCATGAAGCGTTTGACACGCGCGTCCGAGGCCAGAAGGGACGGCGTGGGTTCGCCCTGGTTACCCACCGAATCGTGTCGACGGAGCAGCGCCATCAACGTATCGGCGAGAGTCTCGATCTCGTCGAGTTTCGGCGTGATCTCGATCACCTCGGCCATGTCGGGGACGTCGTCGGGAGCTAGGTCGTAAGGGATCAACCGCTTCATAACCGGCTGGTTTGTTATGTCCAGTCGGGTTTCGCGGCGCAGCGTGCCGCCCACGCCGAGCACGGTCAGCGCGTCGCGCAGTGTCTTGATGGTGTCCTGCAGGTTATCGCGCAGCTGACGGCGAGAGTCCTCGTCGCGGGTCGTTGCCGCCATGCGGTAGGTGAGGGCTTCGATCCGAACCAGATCATTGACGATCAACTCGCCAATCAGGACACGGTTGCCTTCGTTGCTTCGGCGGGCGTTGAGGTTTTCGATCAAGTCGGAGTACACCCACTCCACGCCCACAAGGGCGATGATGCCGAACACATAGACGGCGAACAGGCCCAGGATGGGTCGCGACGAAATGCCCTCGGTGGCTGGGGCGGGGGCGATCCCGGTGGCCATGCGTGTGGTTACTCCCCTTCTCAGTCCGGGCATTGGTCCGGACGCGCCCTGGAGGGCATGCCGTCTGACTGTGGCCGTGCGCCAAGTGTCGACAGGCCCTAGAGCAAGTTCCGAGCGATGCGAACCGGATCGCGACAACGATTTGCTTGACGATCAGACTCTTGGAGCGTGATGGGTGAGTCCATGATCACTCACCATGCTCCATGGGCCATGCCCTGGCGAGGGTGCGGACGTTCGCCGTCGTAGACAAGGTGTGGCGCCCGGCGGGGATGTGCAATCCGAGAGCGTGTCGAGCGCCGCCTATCGTCCATTTGGGGTCGATACGGAAGGAGGATGGTTGCGCGTCACGTCAAAAAGTGTAGGGTCTTCGTTGTGTCTCTATCAACGATCGCAGGCCGTGGACCAGGCTTGTTCAAATCGCGAGTCCGGCGGTTGGCCGTGGGGCTCGTCGCCATCGATCCCTAAGTGTCTGTCCGGAAAGCCTTGCAAAGCATCACATACGGTATGCCGTTCGGTTACAGGCACACAATATATTGAGGCTCCCGAGACTTTCCGGACGGGCTCTAAAAGGTCCCGAGTCGCTTCTCACACGTGTTTGGGGTGTCTAGAGCGGATCGTCACCAATCTGAATCACCTTGTGTTTCAGATTGGTCACGATCCGACCTGACAGGCCGGACGAAAGATGTCTCTTCTTTTGTCTTGTATGGCTTGCCGTTCGGGGCGCAACCGCCGTTGCGCGGGCGCGATTCCGGTCCGAAATAGGGTCGCTGCACCGACACGTTCGAAACACTCTGCGCCCGGTGGGGCGCGTGGGCGCGACGGTCACCGCCCAATCACCGCGATCCGGAGGACCCATGATCGACTTGTTTTTCTGGCCAACGCCCAACGGCTTCAAGATTACCGTGATGCTTGAGGAACTTGGCGTGCCCTATCGGGTGCATGCCATCAACATTGCCAAGGGCGACCAGTTTCGCCCGGATTTCCTTGCCATCGCGCCCAACAACCGCATGCCGGCGATCATCGAGTCCGAGCCGGTGGACGGCGGCGCGCCGGTTAGTGTGTTCGAGTCCGGGGCCATATTGATGTACCTGGCGGAGAAGCACGGCCGCTTTCTGCCCACGGAGCCAAGGGCACGCCTGACGACCCTGGAGTGGTTGTTCTGGCAGATGGGCGGATTGGGTCCGATGGCCGGCCAGGCGCATCACTTCCGTCATTTCGCGCCGGAGACCATCCCGTATGGCGTCGACCGTTATACACAGGAGGTGGCACGCCTGTACGGCGTCATGAACCGGCGGCTGGAGCGGCTGCCCTTCCTGGCCGGTGAGGACTACACCATCGCCGATATCGCGTGCTGGCCCTGGGTGGTGCCCCATGAGCGGCAAGGCCAGAGCCTCGACGACTATCCGCATCTGAAGCGATGGTTCGAGACCATTGGCGCCCGTCCCGCGGTTCAGGCGGGACGCGCCGTGGGGCGAGACTGGGACAAGGACAGCATGATCACCAGCGAAGAGGCCGAGGCAATCCTTCGGGCGCATCGCGCGGCGTGATGGTGCGTCGCTGTCTTGTTGGTTAAGGGGCCCGCCTACGGCGAGGCGGGCCCTGTTCCTGCGGGCGGTTGCCGCCCGCACACGACATTGACCTGATCAGCCGACGCTGGAGCGCAACATCCAGGCGGTCTTTTCATGCACGCCCAGGCGATCGGTCAGCAGGCCCACCGTGACCTCGTCGCCCGCCTCGGCCGCGCCCCCGATCTGGCCACGGATCAGTCGCGCCATGGCGTCATGATCGCGGGCCAGGATGGCCACCATGTCGCTGGCCGACGGGGGCGCCTCGGGCGCGTCGGCGATGGTGCTCTGGGCACTGAAGGCCGCCAGGCCGCCGGGCGCCATGACGCCCAGGGCGCGGATCCGTTCGGCGACGTCGTCGGTGGCGCCATACAGGTCGGTGTACTGTTCCTCGAACTGGGCGTGCAGGCCGTGGAAGCGCGGGCCCGTGACGTTCCAGTGGAAGTTCTGAGTCTTCAACGCCAGCGCGAAGGAACTGGCAAGCACGGCGGTCAGGCCACGGGCCACGGACTCGCGAACCTGGTCGCCGAGGCCGGTATCGATGGCGGGGGACACGCTCTGATCAGTCATGGGTTTTTCTCCTCTTTGGTTGTCCAGTGTTCAGTGCGTTGGTGGGGCGGATCGGCTCGACCCGCCGACCCCCGGAAGATGAAGCACGGCACCCATGTTTGCCAACGAATTGATCAAGGAAGATTGATCTAGGGAGTCGATTGACCCGCCGCTGTTACAAGCCATAGCGCATGCGCACGTGGGCCTGGCTCCGCGGCCATGCCACGGTGACCGCCGCCTCTTCGAACTTGGGGCCGCTGGGAAACACCGATGGGTTGCCCGTGAACCCATAGCCTTCCAGCGGAACACCGAAGAGCCCCCGGTCGAAGGATCCGTTGCCGTTCTCGTCATGGAAGGCGGCGACGGCATAGCGTCCCGGCGGAAGGTCCGGAATCGTCACCGTAACCTGGTCTCCCGTCACCTCGGCGCCGACGCGGATGCGCATGCCGTCCATCTTGGGAAAAGCCTCCGGCCGGTCATAAATGGCCAGGTAGACGGTACCCTGGGCGTCCCGAAGGCCGGTGATGGTTAACTCGAGTTTGGCGGACTCCGGAGGAAGGGCCGAGGTCTCTGGCATGTCGGAGTCCGTCATGTCTTCGGCCGTCACCGCGCCAAAGGGACTCGTGAAAAGGCAGGCGGCGAGACACGCCCCCATTGCCCACCCGCCCAGTCGCCGACCCGAGGGCCGGCACCGTGCGTCACCACCGCTGCTCATGTCCGCGTTCGCTCCCAGTCCGACCCGGATCTCTCGCGCTTTCCCCCGATCGTCGAGGGCGTAGCGTGCCTGATCAATGGGACGAGGCGGCGGCGATGGCAAGACCGAAGAAAGGCACGGGCACGACGATGTCAGGGATGGGGACCCTTGCGGCCCGGGGTGCGCTGGCCGTAGCCGCAGTCGCATGTGTCCGAGCCCTTGACCAGCCGGGCCGCCCATTCCGCGTCGCGGCTGCCGGGTTTGTCGGCGCGCACCCAGCGGAATTCCGCCTTGCAGCGCTGGCAGACCATGTTTGGGGGCTGGCGCGGTTCGGCCTGACCATCGCCCACGGCCACGCGGGCGCGCGAACGCAGGCCGGCGCGCTTGGGCGGCGGTTTCAGGATGCCGTCGGATGCGGCATCATCGGCGGGCGGAGGAGACATGGTGCACCCTCTTGGAGCGAACACGGGACGCGGGGCCCGGAGACGACGGAGGCGGTGTCCGCGCGACTCACAGCCGGCACTTCTCGTACTCCACCTCGGTACGGCTCTTCAGGTTGTACTTTTTCAACTGTAGGCCTGACACCGTGATGATGTAGTCCGGCGAACCGTCGTGCGGGCTGTTCAGCTTGCTCAGACGGAACAGCAACTTGTTGCTGGTCGGGCTGTCATAGCGGTACCGTCCCCGCGCGTACCCCCAGTTGGTGGGACCATCCCGCCAGCGGTAGCCGCCGTTCGACAACACGATCAGCGGGGCGCTGTCGCTCTCACAATCGCCACCAACCACCCATGTCCCCTCGAACTGCTGCGGCAGCATGGGGGTCCAGCCATCGGAGACCAGCCCTTCTTCCTTGTAGGGGTCGGAGGTCTTCACGGATATGCTGTCCAGGTACATGACAATGATCGCTGAACTGCCCAAGGCGACGATGGTTCCCAGGATCATCTTCCACATGACGGGCGCGCGGCCTCCGGCGGCTTGGGGTCAGGGTTTGGAGGGGGTCAGGGTCTGGGCGCGTCGGTGGGGGACCACGGCGCCGCCTTCACCCCTCGTGTCTCGAAACGCCAGAGTCGCACCTCCTCCGACCAGTGGGTTTCGGGCAACCCGGCCTTGCGCAGGAGTTGGGTGAGGAACAGGCGAGGCTCGGGGAGTTGATCCCAGACCTGTGGCAGGAAGACCCCGCGTTGTCCCCGGTCTTCCAGGATCAGGCCGTCGATGCCGGGCCGCATCCGTCGCAGAAGATCGTCACGGTCGCTGAAGGGCAGGGGGACGGGCGGGGTCAGGACCGAGACCGATACGCGCAGGGTCAGCAGTTCATCCGGGGTTACCGGCGAGAAACGACCATCGTGGCGGGCGGCGTTGAACCCGTGCTCGGCGACGTCCTGGGCCAGCGGCCGGCGGGCCGCCAGCGAGCCGATGCACCCGCGCAGACCACCCCCGGCGTCGGTCAGGGTGACGAAGGCGGCGCCATCGGCGCGCAGGTCGGGCGGCACGGCCTTGAGCTGGACCCTGGGGGGGGTGTCCTGGCGCACGGCGTGCTCGACACCGCCCTTGGCCAGGCGAACCAGCAGGGCCTGGTTCTCCCGCACCAACCTTTCAGTGGTTTCGACCGGATTTGTCTCGTCTACAGTGTCGCCGGTCGTGCCGATCCCTCTCCTGGGTCCGGTCACGTCGTGGAAGGCCCAGGCGCCATAGCCGACCACCCGATTCCGTGGCCCAGCGGTATCTCCTGAGTTGCATAATCCGACACGATCGACCCTAAGCCGCCGCTGGCGCGCCAGCATGAGCAGCCCATTGACCGGACGGCTGCCGCACGCGTCCTCGGGTCCGATGACACCCGGTTGCAAGGACTCGATGGCGGCGGCGGTGGCGCCGTCGCGCGCGCGGCACGCCTCGTAGTCCAGGAAATGGCTCAGATCGGAACTGATGATGATGGCGGTTTCGTTGTCGTCCCACAGGGCATCAAGCATCCGCGCCACGGCGTCCGTCGACACCCGGCCGACGATCAGGGGGACCAGGGTGAAGGGGTCCAGCAGCGCTTGCAGATAGGGCAGATGCACTTCCAGGCAATGTTCCTGGGCGTGCGCCTGGTCGAGAATACAAACCTCGGTGTGCTGGCTCAGGCGATCCTGGGCCCAGGTCAGGTCAACCGGAACCGGTCCCAGGGGGGTGCGCCAGGACTCGGCACCGGACAGCGCCACGCCATCGAACGCCACGCGGTGGGACGGCCCGATCAGCACGATGCGGCGGATTTGGTCCCGCGCCGGCTCAAGCAAGGCATAGGCCCGCGCCGCCAGGGCGCCAGAATAAACATGGCCGGCATGGGGGGCGATGATCGCCTTGGGAACAGGGGCATCGGCCGGGCGCGCCGCTCGCGCGCGCTCCAGGTCGGCCAGGACGCCACGCCGCAGGCTTTCGGGATCACCATCGTAGAAGGTGCCGGCGATCGCCGGGGGGCGAACGGACATGGTTCGGGGCGACCGGAAAAAGCTCATCCATGCTCTCCCTGTCGGGTTGGCCGCCCGGGTATTATAGACCGTTCGCTGTTTTCGCCCAACGTTTGGAGGCCGTGGCGGGGATGCCGTGCTCCAGCCGAGTCTCCGCCTCCAGCACGCGGCGGCGCGCCTCGAATCGGTACGGATGGGCGGGGTAGACGCCAAGGACATGCACTTCATGGGAGAAAAATCGCAGTTCTTCCAAGGCATAGGCCACGGGGCGGTCGTCGGGCCGGCCCTCTACCTCGGCGTAGAACTGAGCGGCAATGAAGGTGCCGCCCACCTGGTAACTCTCCAGTTTGGTCATGTTGACGCCGTTGGTGGCGAACCCACCCAGCGCCTTGTAGAGCGACGCCGGCACATTGCGGACGCGGAAGATGAACGAGGTCACGGACTCTACGTCGGCGCGTGGCGAGACCGGTTCGCGGGCCATGACCACGAAGCGGGTGGTGTTGTGCTCCTCGTCCTCGACGTTGGCGCGCAAGGACTCCAGGCCATGGATTTCGCCGGCCAGGGCCGAGCCGATGGCCGCCACGCTCTTGTCGCCTCGCGCGGCCACGTCCTTCGCCGCGCCCGCCGTGTCGGCGGTGACCACGGGCTTCAGGCCCAGGTCGCGCAGCAGTCTGCGGCACTGGGACAAGGCGTGCACGTGGCTTTCGACCGTGCGCAGATCCTCCAGGGTCGCTCCCGGGACCACCAGCAGGTGGTGGTTCACGCGCAGGAAATGCTCGGCCACGATATGCAGGCCCGAGCCCGGCAGCAGGTGGTGAATATCCGCCACGCGCCCAGCCACAGAATTGTCGATGGGGATCATGGCATAAAGCGCCTTGCCGTCGCGCACGGCGGCGAACACATCCTCGAAGGCGGGGCGCGGCAGCGGCTCCATGTCCGGGTAGGCGGCCTGGCAGGCGGCGTGAGAGTAGGCGCCCAGGTGTCCCTGGAACGCCATCACGGGCTTTCGCGGGATCGGGTGGCTCAGGTCCTCGATGGACGGGGGCAGGCTGTCGGACATGGAAAGGCTCGCTTAAGGTGGAAGCCAAGTCGGCTTGGGTTAGACCGCGCCCCGCCGGGCGTCAAGCGCGGGCATTGGCGGGCGCCCTGTCATGAACACGTGCCACGGCCGTTCGCACCGCGTCGGGAAGCCGGCGGCTGGCCGCCACCGCGAGGTCGGCAATGTGACCGGGGCGCGTTGTGCCGAACACGGCGCAGTCTACGCCCGGCTGTTCCAGCACCCAGGCCATGGCCAGACCGGCGGGGGTCCAGCCCTCGGCGCGCAAGGCCGGCCGCAGGCGCTGGGCGCGCAGCATCGGCCCCGGCCCATGGCGCATCGCCCGCGCCAGATACCACAGGCCGCTGGGCCGGGTGAGCCAGAGAGCGAGCGGCGGCGCGAAGGCCATGCGGGCCAGCGGGCCGGCCACGAGGACGCCTTGACCAGCGTCATGGGCGGCGGCGACCAGGGGCCGGGTTCCGGGGTCGAGGACCGAGAGAAACGGCATCAGCACGTCGAAGGGCGTCAGGCCGATGGCGTGGCGGATGACCGGGGCGAAGCCGTTGAGTCCAAGCAGGTCAACCTTCCCCTCGGCGCGCAAGCGATCCAGTGCGGTCCGAAGGTCATCGGTCAGGTCCTTGGGCTCCGGACCGTGCAGTTGCAACAGGGGCAACCGCTCCAGGCCCAGGGCGCGGAGGCTGCCCTCCACTTGCGCCGTCACGGTGGCTGGGCGGAAATCCTTACCCAGCCGGCCTCGCGCGTCGGCCACGGTGCCGGCCTTGGTGCCGATCAGGAGCGCGCCCGGATCGGCACCCAGTTCTCGCAGCAGGCGCCCCAGGCGCCGCTCCGCGTGGCCATGAGCATAGGAGGCCCCGGTGTCCAGCACGGTGATCCCGGACTCCAGGGCGGCGGCCAGAACGGCCCGCGCCTTGGCCTCGGCGAAGCGCGGCTTGGCCCAGTAGCTGGCGCAGCCCAGCCCGAGCGGGGAGACACGCCAACCCGTCCGTCCCAGCGCGCGGCGCGGGACGGAGGTCATGTCTCGAGTCACGACAGTTGGGACTCCGCCAGCAAGGCGCGGGCCTTCTCCAGGTCGGCGGGCGTGTCCACCCCCACTGGAATGGTGTCCACCAGCATCACGTCGATCCGCATGTGGTTTTCCAGGGCGCGCAGTTGCTCCAGGCCCTCGCGCCGCTCCAGGACACCAGGCGGCAGTCCAACGAAGGTATGCAGGGCGTCGCGCCGGTATACGTAAAGGCCGACGTGATGAAAGTGGGGACCCTCGCCTCCGGGCACCGGGCTCCGGCTGAAGTACAGGGCCCGGCCGATGCGCGTGCCCGGCGCCAGACCGACCACAGCCTTCACAACACCGGGGTCGGACAGTTCCGCCGGGTCGTTGATGCGGGCCACCAGGGTCCCAATGTCCACGGCGGGATCGGCCAGCGGGGCGATGGCGTCGCGGATCAGCACCGGGTCGAGGGTTGGCAGGTCGGCCTGCACGTTGATCACGATCTCGTGGTGGCCCTTGGGATCCACGGCCTGAGCGGCGGCCCACACCCGGTCGGAACCCGACGGCAGGTTGGGATCGGTCATCACCGTTCGGGCGCCGGCGCGGGCCGCCACACGGGCGACCTCCGCCTCGCAACAAGCGACCACCACGGGGCCGACGTGGGCGGCCAGCGCGCGCTCGACAACGTGGGCGATCATGGGCCGGCCGTGAATGTCGGCGAGCGGTTTGCCAGGCAGCCGGGTGGAGGCCATGCGCGCCGGCAGCACGATCAAGGGTGGCGTGGATGACGGTCTGATCGGCATGCGCGGTTCCTGCGGACGCGGGAGGGGCTTTTCCCAAGGGTGACGGCTGGTATGCCCACGCTCTTGTGACACACTCGACGTGTCTGGGAAAGGGCGTGCCCGGCCGTGGTGGCCGTCCTTTCAGGGAAGGGGACGGGCATGCGTCTGGATGAAGGTCGCGGTGGCGGCCACGGCCTCGGCGATCGCCTGGGCGTCGGTGCGGCCAGAACTCCGGCGCGGCTTGAAGCCGTGATCGCCGTCCTCCAGCCAGACCACCTCGACAGACGGCGACAGCGGCGCGGTGGAGAATGTCTCCCGGCTGCCCAAGGGATCGCGGGTGCCCTGGCAGATCAACGTTGGGGTTCGCAGGTCGCGTAAGGTCTCGGCGCGCGTCCGCTCGGGCTGTCCCGCCGGGTGGAGGGGGTAGCCCAGGCAGGCCAGGCCGGCGACGCCGTCCGCGTCCGCGAGCAACGCGGCCATGCGCCCACCCATGGACTTTCCGCCGATCACCACCCGATCGGCCGGGCCGTGGACCGCCAGCACCCGGCGCCAGGTGTCCAGCAAGATGGGTTGGCGATCCGGCGGACGGCGGCGGCCGTCCTTCCGGCGCCGGGCCATGTAGGGAAACTCGAAGCGGATCACACGGACGCCCGCGCCGGCCAACCCTTGAGTTACGCCATCCATCCATGGTGAATCCATGGCGGCGCCCGCCCCGTGGGCAAACAGGAACCGTGGCCCGTCGTCCGGGCCATCCAGAAGCACGGCCGGACCGCCGGTCATCGCGTTGTCGTGGCCGCGCGGCTGCGCTTGGCGGCCTCCCACGCCGTGCGGCCCCACTCGGCCATGGTGTCCTCGTCGTCCAACACGAAGGCAGGCACCCGCCGAAAGCTGACCGTCGCCAGGGCCGCGCCTCCCGGCATGTCGAACGGGTCGCGAGCGGCCTCGGTGTTCGCCCGATCGTCGGGGTCGTCCAGGCGCTCGGCGCGTTCGGCGGCGTCATATGCGCCGCGCGTGCGTGCGTCGACCCGAAACATGAGGACACCGTCCGAGACGACCCCGAACAGGGTGCCCTTCAGGACGAGACCGACGCTGTCGCCGGTCCGGTGCAACTCCACGCCCCCCAGGGCGGATCGAATCAACGGCAAGACGGCTTCGGCGACACGCAGGGAGTCCGTGGTCATGGCGAGGTCTCGGACTGATCCAGAGCAAACCCTGAGCGATCCGGACCGGATGGCCTGGGATTTGCTTCTATATCAAGATTCTAGGGCGTTTTCGGGGAGTCCATGGGCTCCGAAAACGCCCCAGGTTGGGGACTGGCGGACGGGTGCTGGAGCCGGCGGTCAGCCGCGCACCAGCCTCATGGGCGGGTCAAGAACCTGAAGCACTTCCATCAGGCTGGCGGCCTGCGCCAGCGTGTGGGTCGCGTCCCGCACCACATACTGGTAGCAAGGGACCGACCCTTGCCGCGCCTGCCCGCGAACCTGCTTGCTGATGACGAACAGGGGGTGTTCAAGGGTGCTGCGAAAGATCGCGAAGCGAGCCACGCCGTCGCGCTGGTCGATGGCGTAATCCCGCCACTCACCGCGCATGACCTGGCGGCTGTAGAGGGACAGCAGGGAGTTCATTTCCGACCGAGTGAAGTGGACAAACGAGGCGCCGCGCCGATAGTCAAGGAAACGCACAATCTTCGACATCGGCTCCCACCTGTGCCTTGTGCTGCCAGACGCTCGTTACTGTTAGAGCAAATCCCGAGCGATCCGGAACGGATCGCGACGACGATTTGCTTCAAGAGCAAAATCCTAAAGTCTGTCCGGAAAGCCTTGAAGTGCACCGCATACGGTATGCTGTTCGGGGAACAAACCACACTATATTGAGGTTTTCGAGACTTTCCGGACGGGCTCTTAGAGCATGGTGGGTGAGTCCAGAACCACTCACCATGCTCTAAACGCTCGGCCCCAGTCAGGTGACGCTTCGATCGGCGGGACGTGTTCGCGTTCTGGTGAGCCCCTGAGGTTTGTTCGGCCCTGTCCAGAGGCGCGGCGCCATCGCACGCGTGGCCACACCATCAAGGCCCCACCGACACCATGGCGAGGCCATCCGACGCTCGACATCTTCTGTCGAGTCGCGAACGCTGTCGAGGCCTTTCGGGGGCCAGGGACAGAGAAACCGAGGAACGGAACGACGCTGGCCTTTCCCGGCCAGGGCTCCGAACTCGGATGACAGATCCGTCAGGGTGCTCGTTTCCGTTGGAGATCCTTCGCACCCTTTGGGTGCTCAGGATGAGGGTTTTCACTTTTTAAGGGCTTCATCCT
>JANQGN010000587.1 GCA_028277295.1 Rhodospira sp. | reverse complement strand
GAGTCGCGCATCATCTCGGCGGTTTCGCCAAGGTCGAAGTTCAGGAAGGGGAAGGTGGTCACGGACTGTCTCCTCGTCCCTGTCTGGCATGCTGTTGTGATTGTGTCGGACTTGGCGGCCGTGGGGTGCGGTGACCCCGCGCACGGGCAACCCGAGTTCTATTCGGTACCGTACATGACGTTAACGTAAACGTCAACAGGGCCGTGAGGTCAGATCAACAGGGCCGTGAGGTCAGAGAGGCAGTCAATCTGAACCCTCAAGAAGGTCCTCGAACCTCTTGAAACACCTATTGTTGTTAGGAGATGGAAGGCGTAAGATGAAGCTTCCGCAGCGCCTTGGAGTTCGACCGGCATGGCACGAGGTCCCGTGATGGGCGAGGACGCCGATCGAATCACCATCGAACAGGACGATGGCGACGCCGCCTGGGTGGCCTCGATGCCAGGATTTCTGCGCGGTGTCGCGCGCAAATGGGACGCCCGCTCGGAGCGCAACCGGGGTCACCGCATGGTGCGCGCGGTGGAAGCCCTTTATCCGGCCCTGTGTCGCACCGAAATGGAGGTGTTGAAGGGCGAGCAGAAAGAGGCGGCCGGAGAGGCGGGGGAAGCCGATGATGAACAGGGCGCCGCCGCCGAGCCACGGCAGCCTTTGTTGAATGCCATGCCATTTCGCCGCGCCGTCAATGACGACCGGGCCATTGAGCGCGGCCTGGACATGTTTGACGCCGCCTGGCGCTCGGGCGCCATTGCCTTGCGGGCCGCCAACGGAAAGCTGATCCCGCCCGGCCGTGGTAAGGTCATCGTGCCCGCCTGTGGTCAGTCGATCGACCAGGTCAAGCGGTACTTCCTCGACCGCGCCGCACGCATCATCCTGCGTCGGGTGCCCAAGGTCTACGAGCGGGTCGCCTCGGAACTGAGCGGCCCGTCCGTGCTGCCGCGCCTGCGCCGCATTGGCGGCATGAAGCCCACGGTCGTCAACGAGGTGGTGCGCGGCTTCGAGGGCAACGTGCGCCGCGCCCTGATCGAGGTGGATGACGCCGTTCTTGACCCCCTGGTGCGCATGCACCCCCGTGTGTTGCGGGCCGTGCGGGAGTCGCTGGGCAAGGATTTCCCAACCCTCATGGAAATGGACCCCGCCTATCTGGACGCCATCGCGAGCGCCTTCACCATCCCTGAGCAGGTGCAGGACCTGGGCAAGTCCCTGCTTTTGGTGCGGGCGCCGGATGCCTTGCATGCCCTGGCCGGCTGGGACCGCCACGACGTCACCGACAAGGTCAACGAGGACAGGGAAAAACGCGGCAAGCCGCCGCTCACCGAGCCGGTCTACACCACCGACATTCGTGCGCTCAGGGGCATCCTGGGCAACGAGTTCGATCACTTGATGGAGTTTCCGGCGCCGCTGCTCGAGGTCTTCGGTCGCACCATCCGCGAGACCCGGGAACTTGACGTGGCGCCCCGGCAAGCCCGCATCGACCAGATGATGATGTTCTGCCAACGCTACATGGACTATCTCAACCGCGACTCGGTGACCGCGCTGTTCCTGATGGCGCCCGAGGATCAGAAAAAGGTCTCGGCGCATCTGCGGCCGTCGATCGCCGAGGTGTTCTTCATTCTGGAAGGGCTGTGGACGAAAGCGGGGTTTGGGCGAAAGTTCTTCGAGAATATCGTGCCCACTCCGGACGGAGCAAAGGCCCTGCGGCTGATGATGCTGGATCATATCACTTTGAAGGAGCGCGGCTCGATCAAGGGCGAGGAGGAACTGGCGCAGATCGTTGCTAACTCGGATCTGCTTGACAATCACATCAAGAAGTTCATGAACACCAAGGCCAGTTGATCCGGCGTCGTATCGTCCCCCCGACCCCTGGAGTGCCCGCATGCCCGTGTCCGTTCCGCCCGCCAACCGGTCCGACGATTTCTCGCCGGACGGCGATCCGGCCGCTGGTTGGCATCCCCGGACACGCATGGTGCGCGGTGGCCTGGAGCGAGGGCCTTACAGCGAGACCTGCGAGGCGCTGTACCTGACATCCGGGTATGTCTATCCCGATGCCGACGCGGCGCGGCGGGCCTTCGATGGCACCGATGAGCGCTACGTCTATTCCCGCTTCCGGAATCCGACCAATGCCCAGTTCGAGCGCCGTCTGGCCCTGCTGGAGGGCGCCCGCTTCGCCCGCGCGACAGCGAGTGGCATGGCGGCGGTGACCGCGGCGCTGATGAGCCAGGTGTCGGCCGGCGACCGGGTGGTGGCCTCGCGCAATCTATTCGTGTCATGCCATTATGTGTTGAGCGAGCTGTTGCCACGCTTCGGGGTCACGGTGGACTTCGTGCCCGGCGCGGACCTGGATGCCTGGCGGGTGGCGTTGGCCACGCCGGCCACCTGTGTCTTCCTGGAGACGCCGTCCAATCCTGGTCTGGAGATCATCGACATCGCCGCCGTGGCCGACATGGCCCATGCGACCGGCGCCCGTGTGCTGGTGGACAACGCCTTTGCCACCCCGGTGTTGCAACGGCCACTGGCCCTGGGTGCTGACGTCGTCGTGCACTCAGCGACCAAGTACCTCGATGGTCAGGGGCGTTGCCTGGGCGGGATGGTGCTGACGAATGACGCGGCGTTTGACGCCGATATCCTGCAGCCGTTTCTGCGCCATACCGGCCCGGCGCTCAGCCCCTTCAATGCCTGGGTGATGCTGAAGGGCCTGGAAACCCTGGACCTGCGGGTGCGGGCTCATGGCACCTCGGCCCTGGCCATCGCCCAGGCGGTCGAGGGGCATCCAGCGGTGGCGGTGGTGCGCTATCCCGGCTTGCCAGGGCATCCCGGCCACGCCCTGGCCATGGCGCAGATGGACGGCTGTGGGGGCGGGATGCTGGTGCTGGAGATGGCGGGGGGCCCGGGGGCCGCCTTCCGGTTTCTGGATGGCCTGCGGCTGATCGATATCTCCAATAACCTCGGTGATGCCAAGTCCCTCGCCTGTCATCCGGCCACCACCACCCACCAACGTCTGGGCGAGGACGAGCGCCGCGCCCAGGGGATCACGCCCGGTCTGGTGCGCCTGTCCGTGGGATTGGAAGACACGCGGGACCTGGTGGCCGACGTGACGCAGGCGTTGGACGGGGCGCTGAGCGTGCCGTGATCCAGCCGTTGAGCTGGTCTGGCGTGGCGGCGCGGATATGCGCCTCGTGGGTCGGCGACACCGCCTCGAAGCGCCGCCGCGCCTGGCGGAGCAGGGCGTTGGCCAATCCTTCGGCCCGACCCTCTGCATGACCTTCCGCGAGACCTTGAGCATGCCCTTGGCTGAAGACCCGCGTGAGATTCGCGTTGTCCCGGATGCCGATCTGGATGCCCATGGCGGTCACCTCCTCAAGCACCGTCGAGACAGCCCGGCGAACACCGGACAGCACCAGCAATCGGGTTGCCGCGTCGCGGTGGCGCCCCTGACCTGCCGCAGACAGGCTGGGGCTCCTTGCCAGATCAAGTCCTTCAGCGTGGTGTCATGGCGTATGGACCAGCCGCGATGCCTCTGTTGGCGTGACGCGGCACCTTTCCAGGGACCGCGGGGCGTGGAAACAATAAACCGCGTGCGGGCCGGACCGATCCGCCATGCGCGTTTCTCGCGCCCGCATGGATCTTTGACGCCATTGGCATTGGTGATACTGTGTCGACCCGGCGCGTTGGCGCAAATTCCGTGCCGATCCCTCGGTTCCGCGCCGGTTCCGGGTGCCTGTTGTCCGCTGTCGCGGACGCCGCACCGGGCCCAGGCGCGCCACACACCCTGTCTTCGGCCCCCGGCGGTCCCGCCGGGTCTGCACACGAACAAGAGGATGAGCATGACGGCTTCCACCCCCATCTTGGCCGGCAAGCGCGGCCTGGTCATGGGCGTTGCCAACGACCGT
>JANQGN010000529.1 GCA_028277295.1 Rhodospira sp. | reverse complement strand
GGGTGTTAAGCACATGATCGGTCGCCGCGTCCAGAGCCTCGCCGCCCACCACCACATGGATGGGATCCAGGTTGCCCTGGGTCACGGCCAGCGGCTGGACGGCCTCGGCCGCCCAGCCACAGGGCAGGCTGGTATCGAGGCTAACGGCGGTGACCCCGGTCTCGCGCACGAAGGTCGGATACAGAAGCCCCGCCCCGCGCGGGAAGCCAATCACCGGGATGCCCGGCCGCTCGGCCTGAATGCGTCTGGTGAGGCGGCCAATGGGCTCCACCACCCAGCGCATGAAATCGGCCTCCGGCAGCGCGCCCGCCCAGGTATCGAAGATCTGCACCGCCTCGGCGCCGGCATCGATCTGAGCGATCAGGTAATCTCCGGTGGCCTGCACCAGGGTATCCATCAACCTCCCGAACAGATCCGGGCGCCCGTACGCCCAAGCCTTGGTCTTGGCGAAGTCCTTGGAGCCACCGCCCTCCACCATGTAGGTGGCCACGGTCCACGGCGCGCCCGCGAAACCGATCAGGGCGGTGGTCTCGGGGATGGCCTTTGCCAGGCCACTCACCGTTTCCAGCACCGGGCGCATGTGGTCCAGCACGCGGCCGACGTCAAGCCTGGCCAGGTCGGCCTCGTCCTTCAAGGCATCGAGAACCGGACCCTCGCCCTGCCTGAACGCCAGGTCCTGGCCGAGGGCATGGGGAATCACAAGGATGTCCGAGAACAGGATCGCGGCATCAAAGCCATAGCGGCGCAACGGCTGAAGGGTCACCTCGACGGCCAGGTCCGGGGTGTAGCACAGATCGAGAAAGCTGCCGGCGGTCCGCCGTGTCTCCAGATACTCCGGAAGATAGCGCCCGGCCTGACGCATCAGCCACACCGGCGGCGGCCAGACCGCCTCGCCCGCCAGGGCACGAAGGAAGGGTTTGTCGGCCGACGCGACACTCGACTGGGACACGAGAACATCTCCGGCTGGTTACGACCCAGGACGGGGTCGGGTGGACGGGGGCGACCGATGACCGCGCGGCTCCTGGCGCGGCGCCGAAGCCCATGGGTGGATCACTGGTCAGGCCCTCTTCTACCCATTCAGAGAATTAAAAGAAAGGGAGGTAGATGATGTGGGATCCGGTGGATCCTGGGAATTCCCATCCGTCCCCGGCTTGTCCCCACGCGGCGGCGGTGATCCGCCACGGTCCGGTCAGACGGTCGCCCCGATGTGGACAGGATCACCGGCAAGGCTGACCCCTGCGGCGGAGACTCATGGCCAGCCGGGGCATGCCCGCCTGGGGACGACCGATCCCGGCCGGACGCGGACATTGGGGAAAACGGGGATAAGGGGTCATTCGGCGGGCGAACCATCCCCGCGACCTGGCGGACGGCGCGCAGATTGTCCCGATGGGGACAGGCAGGGGGGTGACCGCACCGGCGAACCGGGGTAAAACCCGGGGTCCGTGACGAGGCCACTCCTTGTCCCCAGGATCAGCCCGGTCGCGCACAGGGTTGTCCCCAGGGGGGCGCCGACTCCGGGTGGACCCGTGGGGCACCGCGCTCGGGACCACGCCTTCCCCTGTTTCTCCGGCCCCTGTTTCTCCGGTGAGCCCCCCCTGTCTCCGGCGAGTCCGAGGTGTGGTTGTGACCGAACACCATCTGCATCTGGTCTCCGACGCCACCGGAGAAACGATCAGCAGCGCCGTGCGGGCGTGCCTGGTGCAATTCGACACCGTGCCCAAGGTCAATCAGCACCTGTGGTGGCTGGTGCGCACGCCCGGCCAGGTGCGCCGCCTGATCGAGGGTATCCAGGCCCATCCCGGTGTTGTCTTCTTCACGTTGGTGGATCCCGAAATCCGGGCCGTGCTGGAAGACGCCTGCCGTGATCTGAACGTTCCGGCGGTCCCCTTGCTGGATCCGGTGCTGTTCGCGCTCAAGCAGTACTTCCAGGCCGATTTCCGCAGTGATCCCGGGCGTCAGCACAACCTTGATGATGCCTATTTCCGGCGCATCGATGCCATTCACTACACCCTGGCGCACGATGATGGGCAGTTGCTGGAGAACCTTCAGGACGCCGACGTGATCGTTCTGGGGGTCTCGCGCACGTCCAAGACACCGACGTGCATGTATCTGGCCAACAAGGGCTACAAGGCGGTCAACATCCCGCTCGTGCCGGCGGTACCGGTGCCCGACCAGGTGCTGACCATGGCCAAGACCACCAGCGGCGGGCCATTGATCGTCGGCCTCACCCGCGAGGCCCGCAGTCTGTCGCAGTTGCGGCGCAACCGGTTGCGGGTGATGCACGAGAGCGTGAACAGCATCTACGCCGACGAGGATCATGTGCGCGACGAGGTGGCCCGCGCCCGGCGGCTGTTCGCCCGCCACGGCTGGCCGGTGATCGATGTGACCCGCAAGTCCATCGAGGAGGTGGCGGCGGCCATCATTCAACGCATCCAGCGTCACAAGGGCATGTCGTGGTGACGACGGCCGATTCCCCGCCCTTGTTCGGGTCGCGACCGGGCGCGCCGCCGCTGGTGCTGGCATCGGGCAGCACGGTCCGCCGTGCCTTGCTCGCCGCCGCCGGCGTGCCCCTGGCCGCCGTCGAGCCGGCGTCGGTGGATGAAGGGATGCTCCGCGAGTCTCTTCGCGCCGGGGGCGCGACCACCGAACAGGCCGCTCACCGCCTGGCCTCGGCCAAGGCCGAGATGGTGGCCACCCGTCACCCGGGCGCCCTGGTGTTGGGCGCCGACCAGATGCTCGAAACCGCCGCCGGTGACTGGCTGGAAAAGCCGGCCGGCCGCGCCGCCGCGCGTGGTCAGCTTCAGGTCTTGCGCGGCACCACCCACCGATTGGTGTCGGCCGCCATCCTGGTGCGCGATGGCCGCGCGGTGTGGCAGGCCGTGGACGACGCCCGTCTGACCATGCGACCCTTCGGGGACGACTTTCTTGAGACCTACCTTGACGCCGTCGGGCCAGCCGTGACCAGCAGCGTCGGGGGCTATCATCTGGAAGGGCTGGGTGTGCATTTGTTCTCTTGTGTCGCCGGTGACCATTTCACGATCCTGGGTCTGCCGATGCTGCCGCTGTTGACAGCCCTGCGATCTCATGGGGTGAGCCCCACATGATCCTGACCCAGTCCGTTCCCGCGAACGCCAATGGCGCGAGGCACCCACGCCTGCCCAGTGGCGCGGCCCGAGTCGCTGGGGTGATTGGCTGGCCGGTTGCCCATTCACGCTCGCCGCGCCTGCATGGCACATGGCTGGCTTGGTACGGCGTCGATGGCGCCTACGTGCCCTTGCCCGTGCATCCCAACACGGCCGAGCAGGCGCTGCGGGCCTTGCCGGCGTTGGGTCTGGTGGGTGTCAACGTCACCGTCCCTCATAAAGAGCGTGCCTTCCGGGTCTGTGACAGCCTGACGGATCGTGCCCGCCACCACCACGCGGTCAACACCGTGACCGTCATGCCCGGCGGAGGGCTGCACGGTGACAGCACGGATGGATTCGGTTTTCTGGAGAACCTGCGCCAGGCGATGCCGACCTGGGATCCGGCCGCCGGGCCGGCCGTGGTGCTGGGCGCGGGCGGCGCGGCGCGCGCGGTCTGTGGCGCGCTCCTCGACGCGGGCGCGCCCATGGTTCGCGTGCTGAACCGCAGCCTGGAGCGGGCCGAGGCCCTGGCCGATGACTTGGACGACCGCGGCGCCATGCGCGTCGCGCCCCTGGCCGATGCCGGTTCGGTGCTGGCCGACGCGGCGCTTCTGGTTAACACCACCTCGCTTGGCATGACCGGCCAACCCCCGCTCGACCTGGACATGACGGGGCTGCCCCCGACCGCCGTGGTCAACGATCTTGTCTACGCGCCCCTGGACACGGGTCTGCTCAGCGCCGCGCGGGCGCGCGGTAATCCGGTGGTCGACGGTCTGGGCATGCTGCTGCATCAGGGCCGGCCAGGATTCCAGGCGTGGTTCGGGGTCGATCCAGCGGTCACGCCGGCGCTGCGGCGCGCGGTGCTGGATGAGTGATCCACCAGCGATCACTGGGTCCCGGCGGCATGTCCGAGGCACGCGCCTGGGTGGCCGCCGCATGACCGTCGTGGGACTGACCGGCTCCATTGGTATGGGCAAGTCGACGGCCGCCCGCATGATGCGGGGCCTGAACGTGCCGGTTCATGATGCGGACGCCACGGTGCATGCCCTTCTGGGACCGGGCGGCGCGGCCGTCGCGGCGGTGGAGGCCGCGTTTCCCGGCGTGGCGCGGGATGGCGCCGTCGACCGGCCGGCGCTGGGCGCGCGGGTCTTCAACAACACCACCGCGTTGAGACGGCTGGAGGCTATCCTCCATCCCCGGGTGCGGGCCGCCGAACGCGCTTTCCTCCGTCGCCAAGCTCTGGCGCGGCGGCGGTTGGTTGTCCTGGATGTGCCATTGCTGTTCGAGACGGGGGGGGAGCGCCGCTGTGATCTGGTTCTTCTGGTGACCGCGCCCGGGTTTCTCCAGGCCCAGCGGGTCTTGCGCCGGCCCGGCGTAACCCCTGAACGGCTGGCCCAGATCCGAGCCAAGCAGATGCCGGAGCCAGAAAAGCGGCGCCGCGCCGACCTCGCGGTCAACACCGGCCTGGGCATGGCGCCAGCCTATCGGCAGGTGCGTGCCCTGGTGGATCGCCTGCGCGCCGGATCGTCCCCAGCCGATGAGGCCCGCCCATGACCCGCGAGATCGTGTTGGATACCGAGACCACGGGTTTCGATCCCGAGCAAGGTGATCGGGTGGTGGAAATCGGTGCCCTGGAGCTGATCAATCATATCGCGACCGGGAAGACGTTTCACAGGTACCTTAACCCGGACCGGGACATGCCGGACAGCGCTTACCGTGTGCACGGCCTGTCCAGTGCGTTCCTGGCCGACAAGCCCCGGTTCCATGAGGTGGCGGATGACTTTCTGGCTTTCGTTGGGGACTCCGCCCTGGTGATTCACAACGCGGCCTTCGATATGAAGTTCCTCAACGCCGAACTCACGCGCATCGAGCGGCCAGCGCTACCGATGAGCCGGGCCATTGACACGGTGTCCATGGCCCGACGCAAGTTCCCCGGCGCGCCGGCCAGCCTGGACGCATTGTGTCGGCGGTTCGGTATCGACAACGCGCACCGCACCCAACACGGCGCG
>JANQGN010000131.1 GCA_028277295.1 Rhodospira sp. | reverse complement strand
CCAGCTTTTCCGCCGTCACCGCCCGTGTCTGGTCCGAGGGGTCGGACAGCAGCCGGTTGACGTCCTCGATCGACAGATGCTCTTCAGTCATGTCGTGTTCCCGCCGTTGATCGCGCGACGCGCGCGGGCGACCGGGAGACCCTGGCGCCCCGCCGGATGGATCCGGCCCGGTCGTTCCGCGCGCGCGAGGGGGGCCGGCCTGGGCTCGGGCGTCCCCGCCTGTCCGCGACGCCCGACAACCTCTCGTTTGGAACCGTAATCCGAGATGCGGTGTTTGTATAGATGTTGGCGGCCGGATGCGATCGCAACGCGACCTTCGACAGTCTATCAGTGATGAACGATCGTTTACGAAGACCAGGGATTGGCTAGGGCCTCCGTTTCACAGAACATCTCCACCTGCCATTCCATCTCAGGTTCACTCAGCCGGAATCCACCGTCAACGTCGGGCGGCAACACCTCATTGGGGGGAATGTTCGCCAACCACCGTTGGAGATCCACCGCCACCGAGGCGGAGAGGCCAGCCTTCCATGTCATGGAGACCATGCCCTTGACGCTGGCCGCCTTGACGGTCGCGGCGACGGCGAAGGGGGAGACCTCGGCCATGGCGCTGAGGAGCGCCGTGGCTTCCAGTCGGTCACCGGCGGCCATGGCGGCCTTGAGCATGTCATCGCCACTGGCGCCGTCGACAAGCCGGGCGGCGATGCGATCGTGGATGTCGCGCAAGGCGTCGCGCCAGTTGGGGCCATAATCCAACAGCGCTCCGGTCAGCGCCTCGTCCCCCAGGCGGCGGCGCACCGCCTCGGCGACGGCCACCGCGGCGTCTGGCTCCAGGTCGCGCCGCAGGATCAGGGCACGGACCAGCGTGTCAGACACGAACAGGGCCAGCCGACGGGCGGCATTGCGATGCAACTGCGGCCGATGCACCAGAGGATCATGCCACTCCGGATGCTGGCTGGCGCGGCTGATGAGCGCGTCCAGGGTTTCTTCCCGGATTTGGGCGCCCTGGTTGGACAGCATGTCGGTGATGGCCGCCGTGTCGTCGGTGGCGGCGATGGCGTCGGTCACGGGGGTGTTCAGTCCGGCGCGCCGCGCGATGGCTGACAGCTTTTCGGAGATCGGTTGAGCCCGGATGATCTCGAGCAGGTCCGCGTCGGTCAACACCGGGCTAAAGGTCAGCACAGGGGCGGCGACCGCCACCTCCACGTCTCGGGCCAGCCGGTTGATGACCGCTGGCGGGGCGTCGATCAAGAATTTGAGGGCTTCGGACAGCAACACCCGCACCCGGGGAATCTGGTCCTGCGCCAGGCGGGTCAGCGCCTGGTCGACGATCAGCCGCACCCGGCACTTTTCGTCGTCCGATAGCCCGGGGGCCAGGGCGGCGATTCGCTGCACCAGTGTCAGGCGTACGTCGACGTCGCTGTCCTCGGTGAGCAGAAGATAGGCCTTCAGCGGGGTCGCCACGTTGTCGGCGATGGCGCGACGCACCTCGGGGTCATCGTCCTCCGCCAGATAATACAAGACCTCGGGCACCAGGTCGGTGCGCCGGGCCAGGGCGCGGCGGACGGCCGGGTCGGGATGGGCCGCCAACGTGCGCGCTTGGGCATAGGACAGCGGGGGCGCGCCGGTTTCCTCGACCAGCCGTCGCAGCAGGTCGGTCATGGCACCTCCATGGGACCGGATCGGATGCCAG
>JANQGN010000472.1 GCA_028277295.1 Rhodospira sp. | reverse complement strand
ACCGGGGCTATGTGCTGGAGACGGGGTCGGTGGTGCTGTCGGACAGCGGCGCCGACCTGCTGCGCAACGAGCGGGTCAAGTCGGCTTATCTAGGGATTTGACCCTCGTCGACGGCGGGCCGCCAGGATGGATGGCGGCGGATATGCGGGCACTGGTTCTCGGCACGGGCGGCATGATTGGCGATGCGGTGGCGCGGGTTCTGACCGCGCGCGGCATCGAGACCTTTGGGGCATCTCGGGCTGGTCCGCTCGGATCTTACGACGGCTGGTGTGGCGTGCGCGCCGATCGCGCCGATCCGAAGTCTGTCCGCGCCCTCTTGGACGCCCACGCCATTGACGTGCTGGTGGACGTCGTCGCCTATGCGCCTGCCGAGACCGCGCGCCTTCTGACCGTCATTGATGGGCGGGTCGCGCAGTACGTTCTGATCAGTTCGCTTGATGTCTACCGGAACTACGGGCTGTTGCATGGCCTGGAGACCGGTGTCCCCGATCCGGGTTTGCTGGACGAAAACGCACCGCTTCGATCGCGCCTGTTTCCCTACCGGGGTTCGACACGGCGGCCGCCGGGGGATCCTCTCGCCTGGCTGGATGAGTACGATAAGATTCCCGTCGAAGACGCTGTGTGCCGCATGGCGAACGCCTGGACGATCCTGCGTCTGCCCATGGTCTATGGTCCGGGTGACCGCCAGCGCCGGTTCCGCTGGGCCATCGAGCCGATGCTGGCGGGTGCGGGCCGTATCGATGTGGCCCCGGCCTGGCTGGCGTGGACGACCACCTACGGCTTCGTCGACAACGTAGCCGCCGCCGTTGCCCTGGTCGTCGGCCACGTCCAGGCGTTCGGCGTCACGTTCAATGTGGTGGATACGCCGCCGATGTCCCATCGCCTGTGGCTGGACCATCTTCGGGCGGTAACGGGGTGGCGCGGTGTCCTTCGGTTCAACAGGACAGCCCTCCTCCCTGTGCCAGGGGTCGTCACCACGCTCAACCTGACCGTGCCGCTCGCCGTATCAGGCCAGCGTCTTGTCGATCACCTGTCCTATGTCCCGCCCATGGATGTGCCCACGGCCCTGGCGCGCACGGTCGCCGCCGAACGATTTCAGGGACTGTGAGGCGGACTGGTCCCGTTGCGCCGATCTGCGTCCTGTCTCGCCGCCTTCAATGCGGCGGCAGGCGCACCAGGTTGCGCCAGAAGGTCTCGATGCCCTTGACCACGGCGATGAAGCGGTCAAAGTCCACAGGCTTGACGATATAGCAATTGGCGTGCAACTCATAGCCGCGCACGATATCGGATTCCGCCTGAGAGGTCGTCAGAACGATGACCGGCACGCGCTTCAGGTCGGTGTCCTGCTTGATCTCGGCCAACACCTCGCGACCGTCCTTGCGCGGCAGGTTCAGGTCCAACAAGACCAGGTCTGGACGCGGCACGGTCTGATAGCGCCCCTCGCGGCGCAGGAAGGACATGGCCTCGATGCCATCCTGAACCACGTGCAAGCGCGTCTGCGATCCCCCTTCCTTGAAGGCCTCGGCCGCCAGGCGGGCGTCGCCGGGGTTGTCCTCGACGAGCAGGATATCCATCGGTGCGGTGAGTCTCCATAGT
>JANQGN010000251.1 GCA_028277295.1 Rhodospira sp. | reverse complement strand
GGAAAGGACCCTCTCCGACAGCGCCGTTTCTCCGCCGCCTGGGACGACGACTACAGAGCAAGCCTCATCACCGCATAACCCGTTCACCCGATTCCCCTGTCGGGATAATCGATCACATGGGACTGGAACTGGCCAGAAACCGGGCTGACCCCCGTCCGTCCGTCGGGCGCATCGCCCCTCTCGCCTTCCCGGGCGGGGTCTGTTAAACCTCGGGTCACGGCGAGTCGCCGGCACCCCGATACGGTCGTGGCAGCCGATGATCGGTGTCGGCATGACCGGTCGCCGTCCTTTCCCTCGCAGCCGATCCGAAGCGTATTGTCCGATGTTGTCGCCGCCGTCGCCCGCCGCTCCTGAGCCTGCCGCCGTTTCCGCTGGTCCGGAAGACGATCCGCTGCTCCATGCCGCCCATCCGCCGGGCGTGCCCGAGGGTGCCGTCGTGGGCGCCGCCGAGGCACCCTCGGGCAAGAGCGCGGCCACCGAGAATTTCCCGGTCGGCTCGATCCTGCTGCCCGACTGGGCGCGGCCGCATGTGGCCGTGTTCTATGTCTTTGCCCGCGCCATCGACGATGTGGGCGATGCCCCCGACCTGACGCCAGCCGAGAAAATTGCCCGTCTGGAGGGCTTCGAGGCCGCCGTCACCGGCCGCGAGACCCGTGATCCGGCGTTCGTCAAGGGCCATCGCATGCGCGAGAGTCTGCGCGCGACCCTGGTCACACCCCGGCATTGCGTGGATCTGATCGCCGCCTTCAAGCAGGACGCGGTCAAGGGCCGTTACGCCGATTGGCACGACCTGATGGGCTATTGCTTCAAGTCGGCGGCGCCGGTGGGCCGCTACCTGATCGACCTGCACGGCGGCTGCCGGGGCGGGTATGGCCCGTCGGACGCCCTGTGCAACGCCCTGCAGGTCATCAACCACCTGCAGGACTGCCAGGACGACTACCGGACGCTTGATCGGGTCTACTTGCCCCAGGACTGGATGGCCGCCGAGGGCGCGCGGGTGGAGGATCTGGACGGGGCGGCCTGCACCCCGGGCCTGCGCCGGGTGCTGGACCGCTGCCTGGAGGGCTGTCGCGATCTGCTGGCCGAGGCGCGGGATTTGGCGCCCGGCATGCTCAACCGGCGCCTGGGCCTGGAAAGCGCGGTGATTGTGGATATCGCCGGGACCCTGGTGCGCAAGCTGGCGTGGCGGGACCCCGTGGCCGGTCGGGTCCAGCTCTCCAAGGTCGAGGCGGCGCTGTGCGCGCTACGGGGTGTGGCGCGGGGATTGGCCGGGTCACGCACCGGATAACAGGGCCGGGTGGGGGACCGGGCCGGAGCACGGCGGACGAGACGGCTCTTCCGCCACCCAAGACAACGATGACCGCGGGGAGGCGGCGGCGGCATGCTCGAGGCGATGCCCTTATTGGACTCCATCACCCCGGCCGGCTGGGCTTCGCTGGCGGCGCTGATCGTGTGGATCGGTCTGCTGGCGGGACGCGGCGGTTTCTGGCGCGCCGATCAGAAGCTCGACATGGCCGTGGTGCGCCGCGCGGAGGCGGTGCCCGTGGTGGCCGTGGTGCCGGCCCGGAACGAGGTGGAGACCATCGGCATCACCGTGCGGTCGCTGTTGCGTCAGGACTACCCCGGCCCATTGTCGGTGGTGATGGTGGACGACAACAGCGACGACGGCACCGCGGACGCCGCGCGCGCCGCCGCCGTGAAGGTGAACGCCACCGATCACCTGCATGTGGTGACGGGCCAGCCGCTGCCGGCGGGATGGTCGGGCAAGCTGTGGGCCGTGCACCAGGGGGTGACGCATGCCCGGACGGTGGTCGATCCCAAGGCGGTCTTCATCCTGTTGACGGATGCCGACATCGAGCATAATCCCGGCAACCTGAGCCGCCTGATGGCCGTGGCGCTGCATGACAACCGCGCGCTGGTGTCGCTGATGGTGCGGCTGCGTTGCGTGTCGGCCTGGGAGAAGCTGTTGATTCCCGCCTTCGTCTTCTTTTTCCAGAAGCTCTACCCCTTTCCCCGGGTCAACCGGCCCGGCGCGCGCACCGCCGGCGCGGCCGGCGGCTGCATGCTGGTGCGCGCCGACGCCCTGGACGCCATCGGGGGTATCGAGGCCATCAAGGACGCGCTCATCGACGACTGCACGTTGGCGCGGCGCATCAAGCACACCGGCCGGTCGATCTGGCTGGGGCTGGCCACCCGCACCCGCTCGCTGCGCCGTTACGAGGAGGTGGGCGAGGTCTGGCGCATGGTGGTGCGCACCGCCTTTACCCAGTTGCGCTATTCCTCGATATATCTGGTGCTGATGCTGGCCTTCATGACGCTGGCCTACCTCTGGCCGCCGGTGGGGCTGGTCTGGGGACTGACGGAGGCCGACTGGCCCGCGGCGGCGCTGGCGCTCCTGGCGTGGCTGCTGATGGCCGTCGCCTACTGGCCAACCCTGAAGGTCTATCACATGCCCCTCTGGCGGGCTTTGTCGCTGCCCTTGGCGGCATTTCTGTACGCCTTGATGACGCTGGATTCCGCGCGCCGGCACTGGTTCGGACGCGGACGGCCGTGGAAGGGGCGGGTCTATTCATGAGCGGCGCCGCCTGTATTCCCGACCCCGAGGCTATCGCCGCCGTCACCGCCATCACGGATGCGTCAGGCACCTCCTTCGGCGGTGCCATGCGCATCCTGCCACCCGAGCGGCGTGACGGCATGTTCGCCGTCTATGCCTTCTGCCGGGTGGTGGATGACATCGTCGACGAGCCCGCCCCCGAGGCCGACAAGCTGCGCCGTCTGGCCGCGTGGCGGGCGCGCGTCGAAGCGATCTGCGCCGGCCGTCCGGATGCGGGCGAGCCGCTCGACCGGGCGCTAGCCTGGGTGGTGTCGCGCTTCGGCTGCCAGCGAGAGGACTTCCTCGCGGTTCTGGACGGCATGGCCATGGACGCGCCGCCGCGCGTGCGCCTCGCCGACCGGCAGGACCTGGCCGTGTACTGTGACCGCGTGGCCTGCGCGGTGGGGCGCTTGTCCAACCCGGTGTTCGGCATTCCTCCGGCCGACAGCGCCGCCCTGGCGGCCGCCGTGGGCAGCGCCTTGCAACTCACCAACATTCTGCGCGACGTGGCCGAGGACGCCGGCCGCGATCGCGTCTATCTGCCCGCCGACCGCCTGGCGGCGTATGGCCTGGACCCGGTGCCCGGCGACGACGTCACGGCGATCCTGGATCATCCGGCCATCCCCAAGGTGCGTGCCGAACTGGCGGCCCTGGCGGAGGCCCGCTTCGCCGAGGCCGACGCCCTGTTCCGCCGGTTGCCGCGTCGCCCGGCCCGGCCGGCGCGGGTCATGAAGGAGGTCTATCACGCGCTGTTCCGACGTCTGCGGGCGCGTGGCTGGGACGACGTTCGCGGGCCGGCCGCGCGGGTGCCCAAACCGGTGAAGATGTGGCTCGCCCTTCGGCACGGTCTGTTGTGACGGGAACAGCCATGGGGTTGACCGCCGAACCCCGCGCGCCGCGGGTTCATGTCGTCG
>JANQGN010000242.1 GCA_028277295.1 Rhodospira sp. | reverse complement strand
TCGGATGGACAATCGTTCATGAGGCACGATCCGCGCGGGTAAGAGTCATCGATGGAGATCCTTCCGTCGCCCCCATTGGTCATCTTGGGGCGACGCGGTGCGTCGCCGTAAAGGATGATCGCGTCCACCGGGACGATGGACGCGGGGACTCCGTCAGGATGAGGCACTTAATAATTTAAAACCCTCATCCTGAGCATCCTCTTGACGCGAAGGATCTCCCTCGGATCATGGACCCTTACCGATCGGTCATCCGCGTTCCGAGCCCTGCGATATCATGCCCGTTCAGGCCGGACTCAGAGCCCGTCCGGAAAGTCTCGGGAACCGCGACATACTGTGTGCCTGTGCCCGGATCGCATGCCATATGTGGTGTTTTGCATGGCCTTCCGGACAGACACTCAGGCCGAGCGGTACGGAGGCCCGGCCTTTTTCATGACCGCGTTATACCTCTTGAAGATTTCGATGACGCGGGCGTTGCGCTCGCTTTCGGCGGCGATCTCGTCCCAGAACTTCATCGCCTCATCCTCGACCTTTTGCCATTCGGCCTCGGGGATGGTGGTGAGTTCCATGTCGGTGCCGTTGACGCGCAGGTCGGCCTCGCCGCCCCAGTACCAGTGCTGACGGTAGTAGTGGCTGCTGTCCATGCACAGCTTGAACAGCTCCTTGAGGTGCTCGGGCAGTTCGGCCCAGCGCTCGGAATTGGCGAAGTAGGAGCCGCACCAGGCGCCGGAGATGTTGTTGGTCAGGAAGTAGGGGGTGACCTTGGACCAGCCCACGGTGTAGTCTTCGGTGATGCCCGACCAGGCGATGCCGTCCAGTTCGCCGGTCTGCACGGCCACCTCGACGTCTTCCCAGGGCAGCGTCACCGGCACCACGCCAAAGCGCGACAGGAACCGCCCGGCGGTGGGGAAGGTGAAGACGCGCAGGCCCCTCAGGTCGTCCAGGCTGCGGATCGGCTCCTTGGTGTTGAAGTGGCAGGGGTCCCAGGCGCCGGCCGACAGCCAGGTGACGCCCTCGATCTCGCCGTAGGCTTCCTCCCAGATTTCGCGCAGGCCGTACTGATTGAAGAGGACCGGCACGTCGAGACTGTAGCGGGTGGCGAAGGGGAAGTAGCCGCCGAACACCGAGATGTCCACGGGCGCGGCAATGGAGTCGTCGTCGCTCTGGACGGCATCGATGGTGCCGCGCTGCATGGCGCGGAACAACTCGCCGGTGGGAACAAGCTGGTCGGCGAAGAACAGCTCGATCTCCATCTGACCGTTGGCCACCTTGTTGAAGGCATCGATGGACGGCTTGATGACGTGTTCGGCCAGGGCGGGTCCGGCGTAGGTCTGCAGACGCCAGCGGATGGGGCTCTGGCCGTGCACCGCCGGCGCGGCCAGGGTTGAGGCGCCGGCCGCCGCCGCCGCGCCCAGGCCGGCGGTCTTGATGAATTCGCGTCTGTTCGTCGTCATGCGCCGAGACTCCCTGTCGGAGGTGAAGGCGGCCGTTGACCGGCCGCCGGGTCGGCGATGGGCTACCGGGCGTAGACCGTCTCGGGCAGCCACATCGCGATCTGAGGGAAGGCCATGACCAGCACCAGGCCAAGGATCATGACCAGCACAAAGGGCACGATGGACCTGTAGATATCCATCAGCGTCACCTCGGGCGGCGCCATGGCGCGCATCAGGAACAGGTTATAGCCAAACGGTGGCGTCATATACGCGATCTGGCAAGTGATTGTGTACAAAACCCCATACCAGACCAGGTCAAATCCCAGGGCCCCCACCAGCGGCACGTACAATGGCGCCACGATCACCAACATGGCCGTGTCGTCCAGGAAGGTGCCCATCAGCAGGAACGACAATTGCATCAGAATCAGGATCGTCCAGGGATCCAGGCCAAGCCGCTCCACGAACAGATCCTCGATGGCCTTGACCGCCCCCAGGCCATCGAACACCGCGCCGAAGCACAGGGCCGCCAGGATGATCCACATGAACATGGAGGTGACGCCCAGGGTCTTGCGGAGCGTCTCCTCCAGCACCCGGGCCGTCAGCCGGCCCTTGATCAGCGCGGCGATGGTGGCCGCCAGCGCGCCGATGGCCGAGCTTTCCACCAGGCTGGTGTAGCCCATCACGAACAGACCGATCATGGAGAAGAAGATGAACAGCGGCAGGATGCCGGCCCGCAGCAGCAGCAGCTTCTCACCCCAGGACACGGTGCGCTCGTCCCTGGACAGCGCCGGCCCCAGCGACGGTTGAAGCCAGCAGCGCACGGCGATGTAGACCACGAACAGGCCCGCCATCATCAGTCCGGGCACCACGCCAGCCAGCCACAGTTGCCCTACCGGCTGGCGGGCGATCATGCCATAGAGCACCAGGACAACGCTGGGCGGCACCAGGATCCCCAGGGAACTTCCCGCCTGGATCACCCCGGTGACCATGATCTTGTCGTAGTTGCGCCGCAGCAACTCCGGCAGGGCGATGGACGCGCCGATCGCCATGCCGGCGACACTGAGCCCGTTCATGGCCGAGACAGCCACCATCAGGGCAATGGTGCCGATGGCCAGGCCGCCGCGCACCGGTCCGAACCACACATGGAACATGCGATACAGATCATCGGCGATGCCCGATTCCGACAGCATGTAACCCATGTAGATGAACATGGGCAGCGTCAGCAGCGGGTACCACTTCATCAGCTTCATGGCGGCGCTGAAGGCCATTTCCGAGCCACCATCGCCCCACATCAGCAGGGCCGAGACCGAGGCGACGACGCCGATGGCGGCGAACACGCGCTGGCCGGTCAGCAGCATCACCATCATGGAGGCGAACATGAGGAGAGCGATGAGCTCGTAGCTCATGACGCGATCTCCTCGCCGCACAGACGGGCCAGGTCCTTGAAGAAGGTGGACATGGCCTGAAGCAGCATCAGGATGATGCCGACGCACATCACGATCTTGATGGGCGCCATGTAAGGCCGCCAGGCCGAATAGCTGCGCTCGCCGTAGTCCAGGGCGTACTGGGTGCTGGACAGACCGCCGACCAGCAACAGCACCAGATAGGTGATCAGGAACATAATGGTGACCACGTCCATCCCGGTACGCGTGCGATCCGACCAGGATCCATACACAAGGTCCATGCGTACGTGGAAATCCAGCTGGAGAGAATAGGCCCCACCGACCAGAAAATAGGCGACCATCAGGAACTGGGCGACCTCAAGAGTCCATATAGACGGAAGGAAGAACGTCTTGGAAATCGACGACCACAGCAAGACACCCATCATCACGAAGATCATGTACATGGCGACCCGGCCAATACCTCGATTTAGGGCATCCACCGTCCTGACATAGACTTTTATGGGCTCAGGCATCGTCTTATCCTTGTTGATCACCGCCTTCCCCAGGCCACGGCGTCCGTACCCTCCAGTGCGTCCAGCGCCTGAGTGACCGCCTCGGCCAGGCGCGCGGCCCAGGCCCGTTGGTCGATCTCGTCGGCGATCCGATCATTGCGGATTTCCAGCATGGCATTGAGACGACGCCACGCCGTGCCGTGCCGCACCAGGGTATGGGTCACGCCGTCGGCGGGGCCGTAGGGCTCGTTGCGGCACACCGCCAGGCCATGGGCGGGCCCAAGCGCCGCCGTCGCCAACAGAGCATCGGCGAGGCGCGCATCGGCGTCATGCAGGACACCCAGGTCCAGGGTTCGCCGCACGCCGTTGTACACCGGCGTGAAGGAATGCACGGTCACCAGAGCGGGCGCGCGGACACGGGTGGACGTGGCCGTTTTCAGGCAAGCCGCCAGCGCGGCATGAAAGGGCTCGTAGAGGGTTTCCACGCGCCGACGGCGCTCGGCCTTGGTCAGAGCGGCGTTGCCGGGAATCTCGTATGCCTCGCTGCGCGCCGGCATGGCGTCGGGTGCCTCGGGCGGCCGGTTGCAGTCATAGACCAGCCGCGACACCCGCCCCGCCACCAGGGGCGCGTCCAGCAGCCGCGCCATCTCCCGGGCCACGGCCAGCGCCCCGGGGTCCCAGGCCACATGACTTGTCAGCGCCGCCGGCGACAGCCCCAGGGAGCCCAAACCGGGCGGTATGGCATTGCTGGCGTGCTCGCAGGCGAGGACAACCGCGCCTCGGCCCTCTGGGTTGATGACCTCGACCACCGCGTCTTCCGGTGATTGCTCGACCACCGCCCGCGCACGCATCACCCGGGACCCTCCATGCCCAATGCCGGCCCAGGGTTCTTCAGGAGCCGCCGCGAAGTCAAGCCGCAACGGGGGACAGGTGTTTCAAGACCTGGCGGCGGCGCTTCGATTGACTTATCTTGCCGTGCCAGGCCCACGAAGGGCGCCCCATGCGTGCACCCCCGCCACGCCCCTGGCCGTAGACGCCGCCGCGCGTAGCGGCCCCTTGGCCGGAACGATCCCATGGGGCAATATGCCCGGCACTTATACCAACGGCGGAGAGCGAGGCTCATCCACCGAACGGCCGCCGCCCGCTCCCTCACGGCAACGCGGGACAAGGGGACACACCAAAGGGAGGACACACCGTGACCCAACCGCTCTGGAGCCCGTCCGAGGCCAGTATCCGCGCCAGCAACATGATGGCCTTCATGGACCATGTGAACCGGGCTCATGGCCTGTCCCTGGAGGATTATGACGCGCTGCATCGCTGGTCCATCGACCAGCCTGCGGCGTTCTGGTCGGCTGTCTGGGATTTCTGCGGCCTGATCGGCGAAAAAGGCACGGTGGTGGTGGACGACGTGCACCGCATGCCCGGGGCGCGCTGGTTCCCCGAGGGCTCCATCAACATCGCCCGCAACCTGCTGCGGCCGGACTGGAACCGGGAGGCGGACGCCCTGGTGTTCTGGGGCGAGGACACCGTCAAGCGCCGCCTGAGTTTCGGGGAGGTGTGGGACCAGGTCTCACGGGTGCAGCAGGCGCTGCTCGCCCGCGGCGTCACCCGGGGCGACCGCGTGGCGGGCTACATCCCCAACATGCCGGAGACGATCATCACCATGCTGGCCTGCGCCGGCATCGGCGCCATCTGGTCATCGGCCTCGCCGGACTTCGGGGTTCAGGGTGTGCTGGACCGCTTCGGGCAGATCGAGCCGAAGGTGCTGGTCGCCGCCGAGGGCTATTTCTATAACGGCAAGGCGCATGACTGCCTGGAGAAGGTGGCGGCCATCGCCGAGCGCATGCCCTCGGTGGAGACGGTGGTGATCATCCCCTACACAAGGCGCGACGCGGACCTGTCGGGGGTGCGCGACGCCGTGGCCTGGGATGCCCTGATCGCTCCCCAGGCGGCGGGCACCATCCGCTTCGATCCCCTGCCCTTCGACCACCCGCTGTACATCATGTACTCGTCGGGGACCACGGGCGTGCCCAAGTGCATCGTCCACGGCCACGGCGGCACCCTGATCCAGCAGGTCAAGGAGCACGTGCTCCATTGCGACATCAAGCCCGGCGATCGGGTGTTTTATTTCACCACCTGCGGCTGGATGATGTGGAACTGGCTGGCGGCCGGCCTGGCGGCGCGGGCGACGCTGCTGTTGTTCGACGGCAGCCCGGGCTATCCCTCTGGCAACATCCTGTTCGACTACGCGGACGCCGAGCGCATGACGCACTTCGGCACCTCGGCCAAGTGGATCGACGCGATCCGCAAGACCGGCCTGAAGCCGCGCGACACCCATTCCCTGGGCACGGTGCGGGTGATGACGTCCACCGGCTCGCCGCTGGTGCCAGAGTCGTTTGACTATGTCTACGACAACATCAAGACCGACCTGCAACTGTCGTCCATCTCCGGGGGGACCGACATTCTGTCGTGCTTCATGCTGGGCAGCCCCATCAGCCCCGTCCATCGCGGCGAGATCCAGCAGCGCGGCCTGGGCATGAAGACCGAGGTCTACGACGAGTCGGGCCATGCCATCACCGGCGCCAAGGGCGAGCTGGTCTGCACCCAGGCGTTCCCCTCCACCCCCATCGGCTTCTGGAACGACCCCGAGGACCGCAAGTTCCGCGCCGCCTACTTCGAGCGCTTCCCGGGCATCTGGACCCATGGCGACTGGGTGGAACTGGCCGAGACAGGCGGGCTGATCGTCTATGGCCGCTCCGACGCCACCCTCAACCCCGGCGGCGTGCGCATTGGCACCGCCGAGATCTATCGTCAGGTGGAACTGCTGGACGAGGTGGTCGAGGCCCTGGTGATCGGTCAGGACTGGGACAACGACGTGCGCGTGGTGCTGTTCGTGCGGCTGCGCGACGGCCTGACCCTGGACGAGGACACGATCAAGCGGATCAAGGCGCAGGTCCGCCAGAACTGCACGCCCCGCCATGTGCCGGCCAAGGTGGTGCAGGTCACCGACATCCCGCGCACCAAGTCCAACAAGATCGTCGAACTGGCGGTGCGCGAGGTGGTGCACGGCCGCCCGGTCAAGAACATGGAAGCGCTGGCCAACCCCGAAGCCCTGGACCAGTTCCGCGACCGCGAGGAACTGGCGGTGGATTAGAGCAAATCCCGAGCGATCCGAACCGGATCGCGACGACGATTTGCTTGAAAAACAAATTGTTAGAGCATGCTGGGCGATTCAGAAATCGCGCAACAGGCCCAAGGGCGGATCGCTCCGTGTTTGTTGACGTATACCACCCCGCCATGAGTGAACCTCATGGCGGGGTGGCAAGGCCAACCGGCCGTGGCAGCGTGTGGCGTGACCATCACCCTGCGAGGAGTCCTACCACCAACGGCAACAGATCGTGACCGTTCCGCTTTACGTGTGGAGCGTCGGGTGCCACTCGTATAACGTCAGCCAGATACCGTCGCGGCCATGCCGGCCCCCTCTCGGATTCTCTCCGCTTTCTGAGCAACGCCCGCCTTGAAACGGTCCCACCGCACAACCGTGCGCCCGATTCTTCCCGCGCCGATCAGGTCGAGATCATCATGGGCGATGACCTCCCAGGTCAGGTTTCGGTTTTCGATCGACAGCAGCGTGGCGCGCACCCTTACCGTGCCTCCCGGGGGTGTCGCGGCACTGTGCGTCGATTGCACATAGGTTCCAAGGCTGCCTTCACCGGGATCCAGCGCGGGCGCGAGCGCCTCGATACAGCACCACTCCATCAGACCAATCATATAACCGGTGGCGAAAACCTCCGGCATCTCGACGAACGCCGCCGAGTCTGGGTAGAGAAAGGGAACTGTTTTTTCCCGCCTGATAAGATATTCCTTCTCATGCACCATTCCAGGCTTGAGAACATTCTTCATCTCAGGCAACTCCCAACTGAACCGGAGCCTCCGCCCGGGGACTCACACTCGGCGTGTATTCCCCCATCGCAACCTCGGCGAGCCGTTTGCGGTGGACGTCCGACGTTCCGGCGGGCGGGAACACCATAAGAAGATCGCGAAGGTAACGCTCGACCTTAGCATCCCGCGATGTGCCGCGCGCGGCGAACAGATCCATGGCGGCCTTGGCGGAGTTGAAGGCGGCCTCGGTGCCGATCAGTTTCGCGAGAATAATCTCTTCGTCGGCATGTCCCCTCTTATCCAGAAGATACACAGCCCAGTAAGCGGCCTGGCGCGCCGTTGCTAGATGCGTGTAGATATCGCCAATCTTGAGACGCGCCGATTCCAGTTCCGTCAGAGGACCGCCGTAAATGTTCCGCCTGCCGGCGTAGTCCACGGTCTCGTCCAACACGGCCTGATGCACGCCCAGAGCCACGGCGGTCAGGTTGGGCTTACCATAACAGGTGATCGCGCGATGTGCGATCTCAAGACCCATTCCTTCCTCACCGAGGCGATTCGTCGCCGGAATACGGCAATTCTCAAAGATCACCTCGCCGATGTTGAAGCCCCGCAGGCCGGTATTGTTGTTGGCTCGACCGGGACGGACACCGTGGCGATCGCCCTCGACGAGAAAGGCCGACAGACCGCGCGAGCCCTCGCCGGTGCGGGCGATCACGCCATGCACACTGGCGATATGCGAGTTGGCGATCCAGCATTTCACACCATCCAGCACGTACTCGTGGCCCTCGCGCCGCGCGGTGGTCTTCATGCCCATCACATGCGAGCCGGACCCGGGCTCGGTCACGCAGATCGAACACACATCGTCGCCACGGGCAAACCGCGGAAGCCAGTGCTGTTTCTGTCCCTCACTTCCGTAGAACTGGAGCATGGCGGTGCCCAGGATGGCGGACTGAAGCGCACCGCCAATCGCGCCGCTGGCGTGGGCTGCTTCTTCGATCATCAAGAGTCTGGCCAGATGCCCGGCGCCACGGCCACCGTAGTGCTGCGGGATGGCGACGCCATACCACCCCGCCCGTGCCATGTGACGATAGATGTCATCCGGGATCGTCTCGGACTCCTCGATGTCGTCACGCCGGGGTATGATGCGCTCGGCCATGACGGAGCGGACCTCGTCGACAAGGTCTTGGTGTACCTGGGTCAGAAGCTCTTTCATGAGGTCTTGTTCCTTCTGTGGAGAGGAGGACACCAGCGACCCGGACGCGTTGACCGATGGGCTCTTGATGCACGCATAACGAGCCCCAAGCCAACCAGGACCAAGATCGCTCCGGCAAGATCTGAAAGGTGGATGACACTACCGATTAGCAACCAGGACAAGGCAATGCCGAAGATCGGATTGAGGAGGTGGAAGCTGGCCGCCTGCCCCGGCTCGATCCGGCGGAGCAAGGCAAGCCAGATCAGGAAGTCGAGGATCGAAACACCGAGAACCAGGTGAAGAAAACTGATTGTGAAAGGGACATTTTCAAAGGCCGAGACGAGGCCGACGAAATCCTGCGCGAATGGCGCGAGAATAAGCCCGGCCATGACGTTCTGCACGCCATTGAGCGCGACCGCGTCGTGATGGGTGGCAGAGTGCCGATACCATAACGTTCCGAATGAAAAGGCCAGCGTCGCCAATAGAACAAAGAACATACCTAGTGGATCCTCGCCCCCCAGCATCCGCGCGGACAGCACGACATAGACACCAAGAAACCCAACACCCATGCCGATGAAATGCAGGACCGTATGTGGCGCGCCGAGCAGCATCGCCAGAGCCGAGGTGACGAAGGGCGCCAGCGAGACGATGAGGATCGTCGCCTCGGGCGAGATGGTTCGCAGTCCCCAGAACGACAGCCCAAGGTAGAGGGCGTTGTTCAGCAGGCCGAGAACGAGTCCATCCCGCCATAGCCTGGGGGTTGCGAACCGCCGAGCCCCACCGTGCACCCAGGACGCGAACACCATCGTGATGCCGGCGATCAGAAAGCGCGCGCTGAGCAGGGTCATCGGATCGGTGTACTGCAATGCCACCTTTCCGACGACGAAGGCCGACGCCCAAAGGAGGCTGAACACCATGCCCACGAAAACAATGCCTGCGGTGATGGCTTGGGAGTTCGACAACCTATCCTCCTCCTTTTGAGCACGGCTAGGTTGAAATGAGAACAAAAATTTATAAAATGAATATGCTTGCTGTCGGAATGAGAGATCCTGATTATGGATAAGAGTGGTCGTCGCCTCTCCATTGAACAGTGCCGGGTCTTCGTGGCCGTCTGCGACGCACAGAGCTTCAGCCTCGCCGCAGAGACCCTGTTGCGCACCCAAAGTGCCGTGACGCATCAAATCCGAGCGCTCGAGGAGATTCTCGGGGAAAGCCTGTTCCTGCGAAGCCGAGGGCACTTTCGAGGCCTGACCGACGCCGGTAAGGACGTCGAGCCCTATGCGCGC
>JANQGN010000203.1 GCA_028277295.1 Rhodospira sp. | reverse complement strand
GTTTCTCCAGTTCATCCATGGGCAAGGGTCGGTGGTCACGGGGGATGTTCCGGAAACCGAGGACACCCGCAAGGACCAGCCGCTTGCCGGTCCTCAGGTTCTGGCGGTGAGCACCCTGGGCCAGTTGGCCGAGAATCCGCGCGTCCGGGCGTTGCGTGATTTCATCACCGGCTGGCATTTGTCCTATCTGTCCGCCGGAGACATGCGTGGGGTGCCGGATGCTGGCCCTCAGGAGCGTCTGTCCAGAACCGGCGACAACCTCGTGAACGTGATCCAGTTCCTGCAGGAGAACCATCCGGATCGGTTGGCAATGATCTTCGAGGCCCTGCGCCGCCGCGTCCCGCGCATCGACCGTGTGGATCCGGAGCCTCTACCGACGGGGCATCTGTTGTTGATGGTCAAGGACGCGCCGTTTTCGGAGGGGATTCAGGCACGTTATGCCTCCGATGGCACGATGAAGCTTCTGGCCTACCTGGTGCAATTGTACGCGCCCGATCCGCCACCCCTGATCGGCATCGAGGAACCGGAAAACTTCCTGCATCCCAAGCTGCTTCGGGACCTGGCCGAGGAGTGCGATCAGGCCACGGCGCTGACCCAGCTTCTGGTGACCACCCATTCGCCGCAGTTCCTGGACGGTCTGGGGCCAACGCAGGTCTGGGCCATGCGGCGGGGCGAGACCGGTTACACGGAGGTCAAGCGCATTGCCGACATGCCGGATATCCCCCCGTTGCTGGAGGCCGGCGCGACCCTGGGTGAGTTGTGGATGGAGAACTATTTCGAGAT
This sequence comes from Rhodospira sp., assembly GCA_028277295.1. Lineage (GTDB taxonomy): Bacteria > Pseudomonadota > Alphaproteobacteria > Rhodospirillales > Rhodospirillaceae > Rhodospira. The sequence goes on along the minus strand of JANQGN010000203.1, from coordinate 2,519 downwards.
CGGGAATCCGTGACGATGGAGTCGACGCCGGTCCGATTATACGTGCATGTCGAGGAGCCATCCATGGAGGTGGTCATGGACACCCTGCTGCCCCGGCTGATCGACGAAAACAGGGTTGTTCACAAGGTTATCGAACATGGGTCCAAGACCCGCCTCTTGTCCAATCTTGAAAAACGCCTGAAAGGCTATGTGCCCCGCATGGCTCGCGAGGACATTCGCGTCCTCGTGCTCGTGGATCGCGACAACGATGATTGCCGTGTCTTGAAGGAGCGTCTTGAATTCACGGCCGTCGCCGTGGGATTGAGCACGATCGCGGCCCAGGTCGGAGCGGACCGGATCCGGGTGGTCAATCGGATCGTTTGCGAGGAACTCGAAGCATGGTACCTGGGCGACGTGTCCGCTTTGCGGGCGGTCTATCCCCATCTTTCGGCGACGCTCCACACGTCGGCCCGATTTCGGGACCCCGACGCGGTCAAGGGCGGAACGCATGAAGCCTTGTTTCAGGCGTTGCAACGCGTCGGGTACTATCGTGGCGCCTCGCGCTTGCCCAAAACGGAGGTTGCCCGGCGCGTGTCTCCCCACATGACGCCGGAGACCAACCGCTCCACCAGTTTCGGCCACTTTATCAGCGGCTTGAACACTCTGCTGGCCTGACGTCGTTCGTCCCCTCGCCTATACCTTCGGCTTGCCCCAGGGGATACGCGGCATGCGGAAGGGCAGCATCAGGCGCACGATGGTCCGCTGGAAGCGGCCGAGGCAGATGCTTTCATGCATGGCGCTGACCGGTCCGCCCAGCAGGTGGGTGTCGAGCACCGACCGCGCGTAGAAGGGCGTGTCCTCCACCGTGCGGGCCACGCGGGCCTGTTTGCCGGCGTCGGCGCGGGTTTCCCGGGCGATACGCCAGATTCGGGTTCCAGGGAGCGGCACGCGCGGCGGGCACTCCACCGTCTCGGCCTTGCGTCCGCCGGGCGGAAAGCGCAATGCCAGGGGCCGCCCGGGGCCATGGCGCGGGAATGGGTCGTAGAGGATGGCGGCGCCGCCATCGGGCAAGGGCGCGCGTGACCAGGTCCAGCGCTCGAAGCCTTCCTCCAGGGACTCCGAACCCCAGTTGGAATCCCAGTATCCGGCGCCGTGCCACCGAAGGGCGGGCTGGGAGAGGTCGACCTCGATGGCCGCGTGGGGGGCGACGGGCCACCAGCGGTGCCGGCCCAGGGGATCGATGGGAAAGGAGTCCTCGGTCACGGCGCGCGGCGTGACCCGCACCGTGCCGCGAACGGGGTAGGGCAGGGGCGCGCCGCGCTCATGAATGTGAATGACCAGGGTGTTGCCATCCCAGTCCAACCTGCTGGGGCCGATCACCAGGCGGCGCGGCTCCCGATGCAGGGCGGTCTTGCCGCGCTCGGTCATCGCCCAGCGGTTGGACGGGCGGCCATAGACGGCGATGTTGAGGCTGCAATGGTTCTCCGGGTTGCGCCGTCCCGACCAGGCGTAGTACGGCGAGAAGACGCTGCCCACCGAGGCGATCAGGGTGATGGCGTGACGGCCGTCGTGGCTCAGCCCGTCGACATACCACCACGCATAGCCACCGGGTGGAACCGGCTGGTCGAAGCGAGGTCCGTCAGGATGCTCGAAGCGGCCTGCCGGCCCGACAGCGCCGCCATCGGCACCCCCGGTCCTGGATGCGCGCTGCCCCCCGCCAGGTACAGCCCCGGGATTCGGCTGCGCGCGCCCGGCCGGCTGAACGACGCTTGCCAGCCATGCGAGACCCGCCCGTAGAGGGCTCCCCCGGTGGCTGGGAACAGGGCGTTGAACTCCCGGGGGCTGGTGGTCGTCACGCTGCCTGGGTCCGGCCGGATCCGCAGTCCACAGCGGTCCAGCAGGGCAAAGGTTCGATCCTGACATGCGTCGATCTCCGCGGGGGCAAGGGCAGGGGCGTTGGTGTCGCCGACAGGCGGGGCGTTGACCAGAAGGAGAAGGCGTTCGCTTCCGGACGAGGTGGCGTCTGGGGTGGCGTCGGGGTCGTCGCCCCGATCCTGGGCACAGATATAGACGGTGGGATCAACGGGCAAGCGATGTTGGCCGAAGACGGCGCGGAACTCGGCTGGGTAGTCCGGGCCAAAGAACACCGTGTGATGCGACAGGGGGAAGCCCTCGGTTTTCGCCGTCATGGTCCAGGTGAGCGCCGACAGGGAGCGCGCCTTGACCGGCACTCCGGAGACCGCGCTGGCCGCCGCCGAGCCGAAGGCGCCGCTGGCCAGGGCGTTCACGTCGGCGTTGAGGACGATGGCGCTGGCGGCCAGCCGCTCCCCGTCGTCCAGGATCACGGCGCTGGCGCGGCCGCCCTGCACCTCGATGGAGGTGACGCGGCGGCCATAGCGAAGGGAGGCACCATGGGCTTCGGCCACGCCCGCCAGCGCCCGGGCGAGGGCATGCATGCCGCCGTCCACGCTCCAGACGCCGTTGAGTTCCACGTGGACAACCAGCATCAGGGTGGCGGTGGCCAGGAATGGCGAGGACCC
>JANQGN010000033.1 GCA_028277295.1 Rhodospira sp. | reverse complement strand
CCAGCACGCCCGGGAAGGCGCCGGCCAGCCCGCGCAGGCCACGGCCCAGGTCCTCGCCCACACGGCACACCCGCGCCAGGAACCCCGGCGCGAGAACCTCCGACAGGACGGCCTCGGCCACCGCCATGGCCAGGGGGTTGCCACCGAACGTCGTGCCATGCGCGCCGGCCGAGAAGGCGGCGGCGCAGTGCTCGGTGGCCAGCAGCGCGCCCACCGGAAAGCCGCCCCCCAACCCCTTGGCGGCGGTCAGGATGTCGGGGGCGATGCCCGCCTGTTCATGGGCGAACAGGGTGCCGGTGCGGCCAATGCCGGTCTGGACCTCATCGAGGATCAGCAACAGGCCGAACTCGTCGCACAGGGCGCGCAGCCCCTGGAGATAGCCCTCCGGCGCCTGCCGAACCCCGCCCTCGCCCTGCACGGGCTCGAGGAACACCGCGCAGGTGTGCTCCGTGACCGCCTGGCGGGCCTCGTTGAGGTTACCGAAGGCCACCCGGTCGAAGGCGTCCATCAGCGATCCGAAACCGGCGGTATGCTTGGGGTTGCCACCGGCGGCCATGGAGGCGAAGGAGCGGCCATGAAAGGCGCCTTCGGTCACCACGAAGCGATCGCGCTCGGGCTGGCCGGCGTCATGGAAGACCTTGCGCGCCATCTTCAGGGCCGCCTCGTTGGCCTCCAGCCCGGTGCTGCAGAAGAACACGGAGTCGGCGAAGCTCGCGGCCACCAGCCGGTCAGCGACGCGCTCCTGCCCCGGCACGCGGTACAGATTGGAGGTGTGCCACAGCTTGCCAGCCTGCTCGGTCAGCGCGGCCACCAGGCGCGGGTGGGCATGGCCCAGGGCCGAAACGGCGATCCCGGCCCCGAAATCGAGCACGCGGCGACCGTCGGTCGTGATCAGCCAGGCGCCCTCACCGCGTTCGAACGCCACGTCATAGCGGGCGTAATTGCGCATCACCGACGGCATGGTCATCCCACGCCCCTTCCCTTGCTCGTCCCCGCCGGACGGCCTGGGGAGACGCAGGACTCGGGCCGTTCGAGGGGTGGAAAACCAACGAGCCGCACGCTTCTCGCGCGCGGCCCGGAAAGGCGGGAGTTTGACGGGGGAACCTCGCCTTGTCAACGAATTCGGGCGGTCGTCAGCAGTTCTCAGGATGGGCCTGTAACGGCGGCACGTGCCCGATGGCTTTGATCGTAGATCGTAGGGTGCGCTCGACCGCCGCGACAGCGGGCAGCGCACCGCCTCTCCTTTAAATGGTGCGCTGCGCCCCCGCCGTTTCCCCGACGGGAAACGGCAACACCCAAAGTCGGCCCGCCTTGCAAGCACAGCGGGCATGGGCGCGAGCGCACCCTACGGGAGAGGTCGGACGTCAAAGATCAAAGGTCGCCCCGCTTCTCGCGCGCGGCCCGGAAAGGCGGAAGGGTGACGGGGTAATCTCGCCTTGTCAACGAATTCGGGCGGTCGTTGATTCCAAGGGGGACGCCCCCGTCGCCTATCGATACGGCGTCGCGGTGTTGTTCAGGAAATCCCGCACATACTGCCCCACGCCATCCTCCAGCGAGGTGAACGGCCGGTCATAGCCGGCCGCGCGCAGGCGGTCCATGCGCGCCTCGGTGAAGTACTGGTACTTGTCGCGGATGGCCTCGGGGGTGTCACGCCAGGCGATGCGGGGCTCCTGGTCCAGTGCCCGATAGACCGCCGTGGCCAGGTCGAGGAAGCTGCGCGCGTGGCCGGTGCCCAGGTTGAAGAGACCGCTGACCTTCGGCGTGTCCAACAACCAGAGGATCACGTCGACGACGTCGCCCACCCAAACGAAATCGCGGGTCTGACCGCCGTCGGGCACGTCCGAGCGGTGCGAGCGGAACAGCGGGAACGCCTCGCCGCGCGCGGCCACCGGGTGGATCTGGGCCACCACGCTCCTCTGGCCGCCCTTGTGATACTCGTTGGGGCCATAGACGTTGAAGAACTTCAGCCCCACCCACTGTGGCGGCGCCACACGGCCCTGGTTCAGGTCGGCCAGCACCCGGCGGTCAAACAGATGCTTGGACCAGCCATAAGCGTTGAGGGGACGCAGGCGCGCCAGGGCCTCGGCCGTGAAGACATCGTCGAATCCGGCCGCGCCATCCCCGTAGGTGGCCGCCGAGCTGGCATAGATCAGGCGGGTATGGTGATGGGCGCACCACTTCCACAGCGCCAGCGACAGGCGGAAGTTGGTCTCCACGATCAGGTCGGCGTCGGTCTCGGTGGTGGCCGAGATGGCCCCCATGTGCAGAATGGCGTGGATGGCGCCCCGATGATGATCCAGATAGTCCATCAGGTCGTCGGGCCGCACCACGTCATGCAGCGCGCGGGCGGCCACATTGCGCCACTTGGCACCCGCGCGCAGCCGGTCGCAGACGACGATGGGACCCAGGCCCCGGTCCTCCAGGGCGGCGACGATGTTGGAGCCGATAAACCCGGCGCCGCCGGTGACGATATACATGCCTGAGCTGGTCCTTTGAACGGAAGGCGGTCAGAACCGGGCGCCGGCGCCGCTGAAGCCGATCGGGGCCGGCGCGATCTCCAGGACATTGCCGTCCGGCTGGATCTCCATGACCGACAGGCCGCGCTGAACGGTGCCGTCGGCGCGGAATCGGAAGATGCCGGCCACGCCGCTGAACCCGGCCGCGTCGGTCAACATCGCCCGATCGAAACGCGGTCCCCCAGGCATGCGCGCCAGCCGGGCCGCCAGCGCCACGGCATCGAAGCCCAGGCTGGCCAGATCCGGCGGCGCGGACCCGAACGCCGCGCGGTACTTCCGGGCGAAGGTCTGCATGGTGCTCCGGGGTGGCGCCGGAAACACCCCGCCGGCCAGGGCGCTTTCCCGCCACAGGCCCGGGTCGTCCCATAGCATGGTGCCCATGTAGCGCACCCTGTCGGCGTCGATGTCCACATAGGCCAGGGCGTTGACGGCGGCGCGCAGGCCGTCGCCGGTGTCGGGGATGAGGATGGCCTCGGCGCCCTGCAGGGCCCGCGCCGGTTCGCGGATATCCGCGGCGTCGGCGGCGTAGCCACGCACGTCCACCAGGCTGGCGCGGTGTGCCGCCACATGCTGGCGTAGCGCCAGGGTGGCCACCTGGCCATAGGTCTCGTCGGGGGCCAGGGCGCCGAAGCGGATGCGGCCCTCGCCAAGCGCGAACTGCACCATGCGGGCCACCTGCTCGCGCACCAGGAAGCCCATCACGAACACAGGGCCGCCGGCCACGCTGGGATCGGTGGTGAAGGCCACCAGGTTGACCCCGGCCCGGGAGGCCACCGGCGCGGCGGCGCGGGTACCGCCGCTGAACACCGGACCGAGCAGCACCTGGGCGCCCTGCGCGATGGCCGCGCGGGCGGCCTCGGCGGCGCCGGCCGGCGTGCCCCTGGTATCGTAGGGTTGCAACACAAAGCGGTCGTCGGCCACATCAAAGGCGGCCATCTGCGCGGCGTTGAGGATCCCCTGGCCAACCGGCGCGGCCCGCCCGGACAGCGGCACCAGCAGCCCAACCCGCACCATGCCCCCGGACACGCCCGTGCCGGCACCCCCGTATCCCGGCTGGCCATAGGGGGTCAACCCGCCCGACAGCGGCGTGTTGGGGTCCCGGTCCAGCGGCATGCGCTCGGCGGGCGGCGTGGGCTGCGCGCGCGGCGGCGGCGGCTCCAGGGTCCCCGGCGGCGGCACGGACGAGCCCACCGGCGTGCAGGCCGCCAGCAGCAGGCCAGCCAGGCCGGCAAGGGCCAGCACGGCGCCGGTCCGGCGCCGGCCCAGCGCCGAGCGACGGCAACGATCGGTGCGCGCCGTGGCGCGCGGGAACATCGGGCGTGGACTCACCGGCCGGTCTCCTCGATACCTGATAGCGTTTGCGGATGGGTGGCGCCGCTCCACATCGCACCAGCCCTCTCGCTCAACCGGCCATGCGCCCGTGGCGATTTTCGGGCACGCGGTCGTCACGGGATCCGCCACCAAGAACGTCAGGGGCATGATGATCCAGCAGCCTAGCGATCCGGATTCAGCAAGGCAACATGGCGCGGCCGAGACAGTGCCGCCAGGACTATACGTGGTGTCCACACCCATCGGCAACGCAAGCGACATCACGGCCCGGGCGCTGGCGGTGCTGCGGCGCGTGGCGGTGATCGCCTGCGAGGACACCCGCGTGACCGGCGCCCTGATGGCCCGCCTGGGCGTGACCACATCCCTCACGCCTTATCACGAACACAACGCGGCACGGCAACGCCCGCTGCTGCTGGCACGGCTGGCCGAGGGTCAGGCGGTGGCCCTGGTCTCGGATGCCGGCACGCCGCTGGTCAGCGATCCGGGCTATCGGCTGGTGGGCGCGGCCCTTGACGCCGGGCACCGCGTGGTGCCGGTGCCGGGGGCCTCGGCGCCGCTGGCGGCGCTGGTGGCCTCGGGGCTGCCGTCGGACCGGTTCCTGTTCGCCGGCTTCCCGCCCTCCAAGGATGGTGGCCGCCGCCGCTTCCTGGCCGAGTTGGCGCCCGTGCCAGCGACCCTGGTGCTGTTCGAGAGCGCCCGACGCCTGCCGGAGACCTTGGCCACGGCGGCCGAGACCCTGGGGGATCGGCCGGCCGCCGTATGCCGGGAACTGACCAAGCTGTACGAGGAGGTCCGCCGCGACCGCTTGCCCGCCCTGGCGGCGCACTATGCCGAGGCTGGCCCCCCCAAGGGCGAGGTGGTGCTGGTCATCGGCCCGCCCGCGAGCGACGCCGCCGCCGGCCCGCCATCCGAGGACGAGCAGGACGCTCGCCTGCGCCTGGCCCTGGCCGAGGGCCTGCGGGTGAAGGAGGCGGCGGCCCGGGTGGCGGCCGAGACTGGCCTGTCCAGGCGGGACCTGTATCAACGCGCCCTGGCCCTGGGCGACGGGACGGCGGACCCGTGACCCGGCCGCGTTCGACACCTGCCCGCCGCGCCGCCGATCGCGCCGGCCGCGGCGCCGAGGATGAAGCGGCGCGCTGGCTGGCGGACCGGGGCTGGGTGGTGCTCGCGCGGCGGGTGCCGGGCACCCGGGGCCAAGGCGCCGGGGAGATCGACCTGATCGCCCGCGACGGGTCCGTACTGGTGTTCGTGGAGATCAAGGCCCGGCCCAGCGCGGCGGCGGCCCTGGAGGCCGTCACCCCGACCCAGCGCCGGCGGCTGGCGGCGGCGGCCGACGCCTGGCTGGCCGCCCACCCCGGCGAGGGCGCGGCGGGTGTTCGCTTCGACGTCATCGCCGTGCCGCCAGACGGCCCGCCGGTCCACGTGGTGGATGCCTGGCGGCCCGAGGGATATGGATAAGTCCGAGAATCCGTTACGCCGCGCGGCCCATGCGCTCGCCGACCAGGTCGGCCAGGGAGGGCACCTCGGGGCGGGCCCCGAAATGACTGATGATCTCGGCGGCGCAGACCCCGCCCATGCGGGCGCAGTCGGCCAGGCTGCGACCCGAGGTCAGGCCGCGCAGGAAACCGGCGGCGTACAGGTCGCCCGCGCCGGTCGTGTCCACCACTTGGTCGACGGGTTCGGCCGGCATGGTGATGACCTCGTCGCCGACGACCACCAGCGACCCATGGGCGCTGCGTGTGATGGCGGCCACGTCAGCGTGGCGCTTCACCTGGGCGATGGCGGCGTCCAGGTCTTCGGTCTGGTACAGCGCCTTGAGTTCCATCTCGTTGGCGAACAACACGTCGATGAGATCGCCGCTGACCAGGGCAATGAACTCGTCGCGATGGCGGTCCACACAGAAACTGTCGGACAGCGTGAAGGCCACCTTGCGTCCGGCCTCGTGGGCGATGGCGGCGGCCTTGCGGATGGCCGCCTTGGCGCCGGGCTCGTCCCACAGATAGCCCTCGACATAGGTGATCAGGCCAGCGGACACCACGTCCTCGTCAATGTCGTCCGGACCCAGGGCCGTGCAGGCCCCCAGGTGGGTGTTCATGGTGCGCTGGCCACCGGGCGTGACGAGGATCAGGCAGCGCGCGGTGGTCTTGTCAACGTCGGCGCCGTTGACCAGGGGCGCGGTCGCGTAGTGCGCGCCGATGGCCGTGATGTCGTGCCGGAAGATGGTCCCCAGGGAATCGTCGGCGACCTTGCCGATGTAAGCCGCCCGCGCTCCCAGGGCGGCGAGGCCGGCGACGGTGTTGGCCGCCGAGCCCCCGGAGACCTCCACCGCCGGCCCCATCTGATCGTACAGCATGGCGGCCCGGGGGGCGTCGATGAGGGTCATGCTGCCCTTGGGCATGCCATGGCGATCCAGGAAGGCGTCGTCGGCATGGGCGAGGACATCAACGATGGCGTTGCCGATGGCGACGACGTCGAAACGGGGGTTGGTCATGAGTGGGACAGTCCCTTCTGTGGC
>JANQGN010000678.1 GCA_028277295.1 Rhodospira sp. | reverse complement strand
GGCCGGGATGCGTCCGGCCAGTTCCACAAGCTCATGGTCCAGGAACGGAACCCGCGCCTCCAGGCCCCAGGCCATGGTCATGTTGTCCACCCGCTTCACGGGGTCGTCGACCAGCATCACCGTTGTGTCCAGACGCAACGCCTTATCCACGGGCCGATCGGCGCCGGGACGATCGAAATGGGCGTGGACAAAATCCAGGCTGTTGTCGCCGTTCACCAGTCGCGGATGCACCACCCGGGCGAACTCGTCGTGATCGCGATCGAAGAACACCCGCGCGTAGTCGGACACCGGATCATTGGAGTCCACCAGGGGCGGGTACCAGTGATAACCGCCAAACACCTCATCGGCGCCCTGCCCGGACTGCACCACGATGACGTGCCTGGAGACCTCCTTGGACAGCAGATAGAAGCCCACGTTGTCGTAGCTGACCATGGGCTCGCTCATGGCCCGGAAGGTCTCCGGCAAGGTATCCAGCAGGCGCTCGGATGGCACGAAGATGCGGTGGTGGTCCGTGCCATAGTGGTTGGCGATGATGTCCGAGTAGTGGAACTCGTCGCCGCTTTCGCCGCCGGCCGCCTCGAACCCGACAGAGAAGGTCTTCAGGCCGGTCTGCCCCTCCTCGGCCAGCAAGCCAGTGATCAGGCTGGAGTCCAGCCCGCCCGACAGCAGCACGCCCACGGGCACGTCGGCCACCAGGCGCCGGCGCACGGCCGTCCGCAGGGACTCCAGGACCAGGTCCTGCCACTCCTCATAGGGGCGCCGCAGATCCTCGCCGGAGGGCTGCACCGACAGGGTCCAGTAGGTCAGGTCCTTGCGAGCGCCATCGGGCTCGATCACCGTCACGGTGGCCGGCGGCAGCTTGCGCACCCCCTTGAGGATGGTGTGCGGCGGCGGCACCACGGCATGGAACGTCATGTAGTGGTGAAGCGCCACCGGGTCGACGTCGGTGTCCACCTCACCGGCCGCCAGCAGCGCCGGCAACGAGGACGCAAAGCGCAACCGCCCCGGTCCCTCGGCCAGGTACAAGGGCTTGATGCCCAGGCGGTCGCGCGCCAGCACCACCCGGCCGCTGTCGCGCTCCCACAGGCAGAAGGCGAACATGCCGTGGAAGCGCCGCACGCAGTCGCGGCCCCAGGCGTGATAGGCCTTGAGGATCACCTCGGTATCGCCTTGGGAGAAGAACGAATACCCCTTGGCGATCAGTTCCTTGCGAAGCGCTGGGTAGTTGTAGATACAGCCGTTGAAGACGATGGCCAACCCCAGGGCGGAGTCCACCATGGGCTGTTGAGCATGCTCTGAAAGATCAATGACCTTCAACCGGCGATGGCCCAGGGCGACGCGCCCTTGCGCGAAGACACCACCGCCATCGGGCCCGCGCGGCATCATGACCTCGGCCATGGCGCGCACCGCCCCGACGTCGGCCGGGCCGCCGTCCAGTCGTATCTCCCCACACACGCCGCACATGGTCTGCCGAAGCCCCCCTTTATTAAAACGGGTATCAGTCGGCGCGAATAACCTCAGCGTGTCAAGCCTGGCCCGGATCGCCCCGCGTCACACCCTCAAGGTGACTATTTCCTGAGCGCTTGTCCAGCCCGAGGGGCGAATTGCCCAAGAAATAGCTCTCCGCGTGCTTTGTTCCGACGGTCAATGCGATTGATCGTTGCCGTCCGGCACCGCGTGACGGATGGGTCGCGCCCGCCATCATTGGTCCCGACAGGTCAGGATCGAGGCTCTTTGGTGTTAGGGATCGGGGACGAGCCGGGCGAGCATGCCCTCGAAGTCGTCGGTGAGAAGATATAACGCCCCCTCTGGGCCAACTTCCAGGGCGCGGAGTCTGCCAAGATCCCCCTCGAGAACCCGCTGTTCATCCACAACGCGATCGCCGTCCATCTCCAGGCGGGCGATCAGGCGGACCTTGAGGGCGCCCACGAACAGGTCACCGCGCCAGTTGGGAAACAGGTCGCCATCATAGATAGCCAGTCCGGACGGCGCGATGGACGGCACCCAGACCCACACCGGGGGTTCCATGCCTGGTTTCTCTCGTCCCTCGCCGATGGGAAGGCCACTGTAGGCGCGCCCGTGGGTCACGACCGGCCACCCATAATTCACGCCGGGCCGGGCCAGGTTCAACTCGTCACCGCCGCGCGGACCGTGTTCGTGGAACCAGACGGCGCCGGTCTCCGAATGCACGTCCATGCCCTGGCCGTTGCGCGTGCCCAAGGCGAAGATCTCGGGGCGCGCATCGGCGCGACCCAGGAAGGGATTGTCGTCGGGAATGCCGCCGTCCGGTGTCAGACGCAGGATCTTGCCGGCCAGGTCCATGGGATCCTGGGCACGATCGCTGTCGCCACGATCGCCGGTGGTGACATACAGCATGCCGTCGGGACCGAAGGCCAGGCGCGCCCCGAAGTGACGCCCGCCGCGTCCCGTGGGCAGGGCGTCCGCGATCACCGTCACGTCGCGGAGAGCATGCGCGGCCCGGTCGAACACCGCCCGCACCACGCGGGTATGCGCCCGGCCGCCCCCGTCGGGATGGGACAGGGACAGATAGATCCAGCCGGTCCGGTCGAAGGCGGGATGGGCGAGAACATCCAGAAGCCCCCCTTGACCCGAAGCCCACACCGCCGGCACCCCGGCGACCGGGCGCGGGTCCAGGCGCCCCTCGGCCCAAAGCCTCAGGCGGCCGTCGCGCTCGGTGATCAGGGCGGCGCCATCGGGCAGAAAGGTCAACGCCCAGGGGTAGGACAGCGCCTCGGTCAGCACCTCGACCCGCACGGGGTGACCATCGATCACGGTGCGCGGCGCGGCGACGGCGGTCGTCACCATGGCGCCCGCAAGACCGGTGATCGCCGCGATCACCCACATCCTGACCAGGGTCCGGCGTTCGGTCATGAGAGCCCCGGACCGCCTTGGGTGCGTCGTCGTGGCCATGATTGTCCCTCCCCCGATGTCCGGCTCATGCCGATGGCGGCCCGGATCGCATGTGGGGGAGGGTCCGGTCCGTCTCAAGACACAAGCGCCCAGCCGCGCGCGCGGACCCGCACCCCACCAACCAGACGGCCGAGCCGCCACGAGAGCACCGCCGTCATGACCGCGCCGAGGCTGGTGCGCAGGGTGCCCAGGGGATCACGCAGGGCCAGGGTGGCGTCGATCAGCAGCGCCTGAACCATGAGGATCAGCGGCCGGAGCCGATCGCCCTCCCCCACGGCCAGCATCGTCCGCGCCAGCCCCTGGCGGCGCCGCGCCCGCTGCCGCCGGCACGCGACCCGCGCCGCGGCGTCGTCCTCCGGGGCGTAGTCGTTCCGCCGGGCAAGGCAATCCCACGCCCGCACCGCGGCGGTGTCGGCGGCCACCGAGGGGAACCGATCGACATCATCGCGAAGCCGGCCCCAGCCGATGATGGCGACGGTCGTGGCGCGAACGACACCGCCCCCGGCGATGATGCGCAACAGCCAGGCCCGGTCCGCGAAGGGCTCCAGGCTGGGATCGAACCCACCCAGGGTATCCCAATCCTCCCGCCGGACCGCCAGGACATCCCCATCCTCGCCGGCCTTCATGTCGGCGATCACCTCCGCCGCGCGCAGGTCGTGATCGGGCACGGCCAGCGCATGGGCGCGGCCCCGCAGCGCTGTCACGGACGGATGCGCGCGCAGGCAGGTGACCATGCGGGCCAGCGCCGTGGGCTCGAGAAACAGGCCGGCGTCCATGAACACCAGGATGTCCCCCAACGCCGACGCGGCGCCCGCGTTGCGGGTGGTGGCCAGGTCATCGGTGGCGGTCCGGATCGGCCGCACCCGAGGATCAACCCGGGCCACGCCCCGGACCAGGCTGCGAACATGGGTGTCCAGTTCGGGGATCATGACGATCAGTTCCAGCGCATCCAACGTGCTGGACAGCACCGAGAGCACCGTCGGCTGGATGGTATCGATACCCCGGGGCACGGTGAGGATCACCGAAACAACAGGGAGAGCGGCGGTTTCCGAACGAACCTTGGTCATGGCCCTCATCCTTTACACAAAGCCGTTGAAGCAGATGAGGGGCCTTGCGCACGGACCATGCCAGCGCCGAAACGAGCCAAATCCTGACTTTGGTTATAGCCTCCTTATGACGGATCGGATGTCCCGTGGGTCATTCTGACACGCCCCATTCCCCGCCGCCGATCAGTCCGCGAAGCCGTGTCAAAATGACGAGCACGGAGATGGCGTCCGGCGATGAGCGGGCGGGGGGGACAAACCATTCCGCGCGACCTGACCCGCTTCACATCCAGGGCATCACACGGACCGCGCCGCCATCAAGGCAGCCATGCGTTCCCATGTGGCTTGGTCCGGCGCCAGCGCGATGTCGCCGGCCCGCAGGGTGGGGACGTAAGGCGCGCCGTCGATCAGGCGGCCATAGCCGCCGGCCTCGGCATGGATCAGCACACCGGCGGCATGGTCCCAGGGCATCAACCGCGAAAAGGCGGCGATCTGAAAGGTATTGGTGACCAATCGCAGATACACCTGCGCCGCACTGCGAATGTAGTGCATGCGCTTGACGTGGCGCCGAAGCGCCCGGCCGCGCGGCCCGAAGGCACAGCCCTGCAGTGTCTCCAGCGGTCCCGGCGCGGGGGTCACGCGCGCCGGGTGCCCGTTCACGGTGGCCCCCGCGCCCCGTTCCGCCATCGCCAGGCACGCCCCGAGCGGATCCAGGATCCAGCCGGCCACCGTTTCGCCGCGAGTCACCAACGCCACCATCACACCAAAGGCCGTGTCGCCGCGACTGAAGTTGCCGGTGCCGTCGACGGGATCGACCACCCACACCGGGTTATCGCCGCTGAGACGATCCAGCACCGCGCGATCAGCGTAGGCGGCCTCCTCCCCCACCACCACCGAGCCCGGGAGCAGGGCGGGCAGGCGGCGGGTGAAGGCCCGCTCGGCCTCGATATCGGCCAGAGTCACCAGGTCCTCGGCCGAGGACTTGGTACGAACGTCGGCATCGGAGAGATTGCGGAACCGGGGCAGGATCTCGGTCTCCGCCACCTCGCGCAGGACCGAGGCCACCGTGGCCATGGAGACGGACAGGGTCATGGGGCCTCGTTTACGCCAGCCCCCGCGCGTCGGCAAGGAGAACGGAGAGGGGGGCTCATCCCTGATACAGCTCCCGGTCGCGATGATAGGCGTCGCGCAGGTCGGCCAGCCGTCGCGCCGCCGCCGGATCGTATTCGGCCTGCTGCATCATCAG
>JANQGN010000560.1 GCA_028277295.1 Rhodospira sp. | reverse complement strand
CGAGCTGTATGGCCGCCCGGCCCCGGACGTGCCTTGGGCCATGGTCTTTCCGACCGACCCGCTGGGCCTGCCCCGCCATCCCAGCCAGCTCTACGAGGCGGCGCTCGAGGGCGTGGTGCTGTTCGTGCTGCTGGCCGTACTCTGGCGCCTCTGGTCGGTGCGCGGCCGGCCCGGCGCGCTGGTGGGCGTGTTCCTGACCGGCTACGGCATGGCGCGGGCACTGGTGGAGGTCGTGCGTGAGCCCGATGCCCACCTGGGCACGCTGGTTTGGGGCGTCACCATGGGCCAGCTTCTCTCCCTGCCGATGATCCTGGCCGGCGTGGCCTTCCTGGCCTGGGCCTGGCGGCGGCCGCCGCTGGAGCGACCGGCGAAGGCATGACCACACCTCTTGAGGACAGCCTGCGCGCGCGCATCGCCGCCGAGGGGCCGTTGCCCCTTGAGACAGTGATGGCCGAGGCCAACGCCGCCTATTACGCCCGTGGCGATGTGCTGGGCGCGGCTGGCGACTTCATCACCGCCCCCGAGATCAGCCAGGTGTTCGGCGAACTGATCGGCCTGTGGATGGCCGTGGTCTGGCAGATGATGGGCGCGCCGGAGCGGGTGTGCCTGGTGGAGTGCGGTCCCGGTCGCGGAACCCTGATGGCGGACGCGCTACGGGCGCTGGCGCCGGTGCCAGCGTTTCGCGCGGCGCTCCAGGTGCACCTGGTGGAGACCAGCCCGACGCTCCGGGCACACCAGCGGCGAACCCTGGCGGGCGCGGACGTCATCTGGCATGACAGCCTCGATACCGTGCCCACCGATCGGCCGGTTCTGCTGGTGGCCAACGAGTTCGTGGATGCCCTGCCGATCCGCCAGTATGCGCGGCAGGGCGAGCACTGGCGGTTGCGCCGCGTGGGGATCGATCCCGACACCAGCCTCTTGACCGTCGTGGATGGCGAGGGGGTGGCGGCCGACGACCTTGACCCGGCGGTGCGAACTCGCGCGCCGGACGGAGCCATCGCCGAGGTCAATCCCGCCGGCCGCGCCTTCGCCGCCGCCGTCGGCGCCCGGCTGGCGTCCCGGGGCGGGGCGGCGCTCATCATTGATTATGGTTACCCCGGCGCGGCGACGGGGGACACACTTCAGGCTGTTCGCAGGCACCGTTATCACCCATTACTACAGGATCTGGGGACGGCCGACCTCACCGCGCACGTGGATTTCCAGGCCCTGGCCACCGCCGCCCGGGCCAGCGGCGCCATGGTTTGCGGACCGGTAGAACAAGGTGCGTGGTTGATCGGTCTCGGGGTAGAAGCGCGCGCCGCCAGGCTGCGCGCGGCGGCATCTCCGGCCCAGGAGCGCGGCATTCGGGCGGCGGTTCATCGCTTGATTGATCCCAGGGAAATGGGCAGGCTGTTCAGGGTTATTGCCCTGGCCGCGCCGACCTTGGCGCCACCCCCTGGATTCGACGGGACCTGACGCAATGATCACCGTATCGGCCTTGAATGCGCTTAGCCGGGTTCGCCATGCCTTCTTCACCCGCGACAAGGGACACTCCACCGGGATCTACGCCAGCAATAACTGCGGTTTCGGATCGGACGATGATCCGGCGCTCGTGGCCCGCAACCGCCAGCGGTCGGTCGAGCGCATGGAGATGCCCCCCGAGGCGCTGGTCACCGTGCACCAGGACCATACGACCACTGTGGTGGTGACGGACAGTCCCTGGCCCCAGGATCAACTGCCGGTGGCCGACGCCATCGTCACCACCCGGCCGCGCCTGGTGCTGGGAGTGCTGACCGCCGACTGCGCGCCTGTGTTGATGGCCGACACCAAGGCCGGGGTGGTGGCCGCCGCCCACGCGGGCTGGCGCGGGGCGCTGGCGGGCATCCTGTCCAACACCGTCGCCGCCATGGTCGAGCAGGGCGCCAAGCCGGACCGCATCATCGCCGGTATCGGCCCGTGCATTGGCCCGCGCTCCTACGAGGTGGGGCCAGAGTTCCCCGGCCCTTTCCTAGAGCGCGACAGGGACAACCACATCTTCTTCTCCCACGCTCGGCGGGACGGCTATTTCCTGTTCGACCTGCCTGGGTTCGTGGCCAAACAGCTGTCGCGCGCCGGCGTGCGGGAGATCATGCCGACCCCCTGCGATACCTGCCGTGAGGAAGCCCGGTTTTTCAGCCACCGGCGCGCCCAGTTACGCGGGGAGGCGGATTACGGGCGCCTGCTGTCGGCCATTGCGCTGGAACGGTGAGGGCGTGCCGGCGCTCACCTGTCGACGGCTCGGGATCCTGGGGGCGCTGATCGTGCTGACGGCCTGCGGCCTGCCGCAGCCGTTCCGGCACGACGCGCATGCCCCCGACCGCAACCCGCTGGTGACGCTGCGGGCGGGGATTGGGGTCACGGTACCGCCGGTGCGGGGCGCGCCGCTGCCCATGGACCGCATGATCGCCCTGGACGTGGCCGAGGCCCTGCGAGAGACCGCCGAGATTCCGGCCATGGCCACCCTGGAGCCCGTGCCCAACGCACCGGGCCTGCGGCTGACCGGCCGGATCCTGGACGCGCGCGTTGATGGGGACAGGGTGGCGCTCACCCTGCTATGGCGACTGACGGACTCCCATGACTCGGTGCTGGAAGGCCGGGTGCAGGGCGTGGCGGTGCCGGCGGAGGACTGGACGCACCTGGACCCGGCCGTGTCGCGCCGGATCGCGCGCGACGGCGGGGTGATCCTCGCGCGGCTGGTGCAAGGCGATGCCGGGGCGCCGCTCCGTTCCAATGGCCTGGCGTTGGCGGCGCCCGATGTCCCGCCCATGCCGGCAGACCCAGGCGTGGCGGTCTCGCCGGGTGGTGACGCGCCGGCGCCGGGCGGACAGGCGCGGGCGGGCGCCTCCCCGGGGCCGCCATCGCCCCAGGCGCGACCGGCCGCAGCCGCGCCGCGCGTCATCGTCATGGCACCACCGGAAGTCACCGGCGCGCCGGGCGACGGCGAGCAGGCGCTCACCGAGGCGCTCATCCGACTGTTCAAGCTGAATGACGTTTACATCCAGACACAGCCGGGTCCCGGTCGCTTTCACGTGATGGGCGCGGTCGAGGTGGGTCCGGCCACGGATCCCACCCGGGAGCGGGTTACCCTGCTGTGGCGCGTGCTGACCGAGGACGGCGAGGAACTGGGGCGCCTGACCCAGGAAAACGAGATCCCGGCCGGCATGCTCGATGGCCGCTGGGGCGACACCGCCTACGCGGTCGCCGAAGGGGCATTGGCGGGCGTGGGCGAAATTCTGGTGCGCAAGGGCGGCGTGATTCCTTAGAACCCGTCCGGAAAGTCTCGGCAACCGCAATATGTTGTGTGCCTTTGCCCGAATCGTACGCCGTATGTAGTGTTTTGCAAGGCTTTCCGGACAGACACTTAAAGCATCGTGGGTGATTTTGGACTCACCCACCATGCCCTAAGCCTCTGATATCAAAGCAAATTACCCCCAAAAGGTCGTCCAGGGCGATCCGTGCCGGATCGCTCGGGATTTACTCTAGACCGCCAGGTACTCCTGGCGCAGGTCGGCGTTGTCCAGGACCTCCCGCGCCGTCCCGTCGAAGACCACCTCGCCCATGTCCAGGATCACCGCGCGATCGGCCAGGTTCAGGGCGGCGATGGCGTTCTGCTCGACGATCACCGTGGTCATGCCCAGGTGGCGCACCTTCTCGAGCGTCTTTTCGATCTCCTGAACGATCACCGGCGCCAGGCCCTCATAAGGCTCGTCCAGCAGCAGCAGCTTGACGTCCCGGGCCAGCGCCCGGGCGATGGCCAGCATCTGCTGCTCGCCCCCTGACAAGGTTGTGCCCTCCTGGTTCTTGCGCTCGCCCAGGCGCGGAAACAGGTCGTAGAGCTGCTCGATGGACCAGCCCACCGGCTTGGAGATCTGAGCCAGTTGCAGGTTCTGCTGCACCGTGAGGCCCTGGATGATGCGCCGATCCTCGGGCACCAGGCCGACCCCCAGGCGGGCCGCCTGATAGGCCTTCATGCGATGCAATGGCTGGCCGGCCAGCCACACCTCGCCCTGGGTCAGATGCGGGTCGGCCAGGCGGGCGATGGTCCGCAACGTGGAGGTCTTGCCGGCCCCGTTGCGCCCCAGCAGCGCCAGGATTTCGCCCTCGCGCATGGCGAAGCCGACACCCTGGACGATATAGCTCTCGCCGTAATAGGCGTGCAGGTCGCGCGCCATGAAGTACGGCCGGGCGTCGGCCTCGGAAGCCGGCGTGGCGCTGTCGGCCGCCACCGAGGCGGACGCAACGCGATCCTGCATGGTGCTGACGTTCATGCGTGTGTTCCTCCCAGATAGGCTTCCTGGACCCGGGGATCGCCCCTGATCTCGTCGGGGGTGCCCTCGACGATCGGATGGCCCTGCGCGAACACGGTCACCCGCTCGGCCAACGAAAACACCACGTGCATGTCGTGCTCGATGATGATCTTGGTCACCCCGTGTTCCTTGGACATGCGCGCCAGCAGGTCGATGGTGTTGTTGGTGTCGGCGCGTGACATGCCGGCGGTGGGCTCGTCCAGCAGCACCAGCTTCGGCTGCTGCACCAGGCACATGGACAGTTCCAGCCGGCGCTTGTCGCCGCGCGAGAGGTTGCCGGCCTGGGCGTGGCGCTTGTCGGCCAGGCCCACGTCGGCGAGCAAGGCCTCGGCGCGGTCGCGCACGGTGGCCTGGCTGTCCACCCGGCCCCAGGCATTGATGCGGAAGGCGCCGTCACGCACCGCCAGCGCGGGGATCATGACGTTCTCCAGCAGCGTGAGGTCGCTGAAGATCTCCGGGGTCTGGAACACCCGGGCCACGCCCACCTGGTTGATCTCGTGCGGGGTCAGGCCCAGCAGCGAGCGGCCGTTGAACTTGACCGTGCCGGTGTCCGGCCGCAGCCGGCCGACAAAGCAGTTGAGCAGGGTCGACTTGCCGGCGCCGTTGGGGCCAATGATGGCGTGAACCGCGCCCTCGGCGATGTCGAGGTTGACATTGTTCAGCGCCTTCAAGCCGCCGAAGCTCTTGTTGACGTTCTGGACCTGGAGGATGCCCATGGTGGTGTCTTCCCTTTCCTACGCGGCGGACCCTACTCGGCGGCTTGGGGCTGCGCGCGATCGATGCCGCCGCCCTTGCGCGGGCGCGACAGCGCCCCGGCGATGCGGCGGCCCCCCTCGATCAGCCCCCCGGGCAGGAAAATGACGATCAGCATGAACAGCAGGCCCAGGGTCAGGTGCCAGCCCTCGCCGACGAACAGGCCGGCCACGGAGACCACGGCGCCCTCGACGCCATCCGGCAGGAACCCAAAAATGCCGTGCAGGGTTTGCTCGTTGAAGGCGGAGAAAATGTTCTCCGAATACTTGATGATGCCGGCGCCCAGCATCGGTCCCAGCAGGGTGCCGGCGCCGCCCAGGATGGTCATCAGCACCACCTCGCCCGAGGCCGTCCACTGCATGCGCTCGGCGCCGGCCAGCGGGTCGGTGACGCACAGCAGCGCCCCCGCGAGTCCCGCGTACATGCCCGAGATCACGAAGGCGGTCAGCGCGTAGGGCCGGGTGCTGATGCCGGTGTAGTTCAGGCGGTTCTGGTTGGACTTGATGGCCTGCAGCATCAGCCCGAACGGCGAGCGGAAGATCCGGAAGGAGACGAACATGCCCACCAGCAGCCAGAAGGCGCAGAAGTAGAAGCCGGGCAGGCCGGTCATCTCCAGGCCGAACAGGTTGGTGATCAGCGGCCCGTCCACCTCGCCGGCGCCCATCATGTGATCGAGCACACGGGGATCATCGTCGAGCACCCGCAGGCCGGTCTCGCCATTGGTGATCGGGGTGAGCACCGAATAGGCCAGGTTATAGGACATCTGCGCGAAGGCCAGCGTCAGGATGGAGAAGTAGATGCCGGTGCGGCGCAGGCTGACGAAACCGATCACCCAGGCAAACGCCCCGGCCAGGATAATCGCCAGACCGATGGCCGGCAGCGGGTTCATGCCCAGCAGCTTGAAGCTCCACACGGCGGTGTAGGAGCCCACCCCCAGGAAGGCCGCGTGACCAAAGGACAGGTAGCCGGTCAGGCCGAACAGGATGTTGAAGCCAATGGCGAACAGGCCATAGATGGCGAACTTCTGCATCAGGTCCGGATAAGCGGCGCCGAACGGCACCAGCCAGATGGGCATCGAAAGGATCACCACGGTGAAGGCGATCATCCGCACCAGGTCGCCTTGCGCCGTTTCGCGCTTGGTCATGGTCATGGTCATCGCCTCAGCCCTCCATCACGCCCTTGCGGCCCATCAGGCCGCGCGGCCGCACCAGCAGGATGATCACGGCCACGAGATAAATAATGATCTGGTCGATCCCCGGCAGGATGCTCTTGACCTCGGTCATGGAGGCGAACGACTGCAGGATCCCCAGCAGGAAGCCGGCGGCCACGGCGCCGGGCAGGCTGCCCATGCCGCCGACCACCACGACCACGAAGGATAGAACGAGGAAGTCCATGCCCATGTGGTAGTCGGGCGGCAGGATCGGCGTGTACATGACCCCGGCCAGGCCGGCGACCACGGCGGCCAGGCCGAAGACGACGGTGAAACGCCGCTCGATATCGATGCCGAACAGGCCCACGGTCTCGCGGTCGGCCATGCCGGCGCGCACGACCATCCCGAAGGTGGTCAACTGAAGGAAGGCGAACACGGCACCGATGACCAAAGCCGAGAACAGGAAGTAGATCAGCCGCCAATAGGGGTAGACGATCTGCCCGGCCTCAAAGCCAAGCCACCCGCCGATATCGGCGGCGCCGCGCACGGTGTCGGGCGGGGCCTGGGGGATAGGGTTGGCGCCGAACCAGGTCTTGATCAGTTCCTGCAGGACGATGGCCAGACCAAAGGTCACCAGGATCTGCTCGGCATGGCTGCGCCGGTAGAAAAACTGGATCAAGCCGCGCTCCATGATCAGACCAATAATGATCATCACCGGAACGGCCATGAGAATGGAGAACGGCACCGAGTAGTCCAGGATGAAGGTGCCGGTGGCACCCAGCCAATCCTCGATCATGGGCACCCGCACCTCCAGGGGCGTGCCCCAGGGAGTCGTCTGGGTGGGATCGACGGTGACCTTCTCCAGGCCGATGAGCTGGTTGAAGCTGACCGCGCAGAAGGCGCCCAGCATGAACAGCGCCCCGTGGGCGAAGTTGACGACGCCGAGGGT
>JANQGN010000478.1 GCA_028277295.1 Rhodospira sp. | reverse complement strand
TCAGATCGCCTGCCGCAAGCGGCCCATCGACAGCGAGCGGATCGAGCGCGTGGTCAACGGGATCCAGCGGCGCCTGGAAAGCTCCGGAGAGACCGAGATTTCGTCCAATACCGTGGGCGAGATGGTCATGGAGGCGTTGTCCACGCTCGACCCCGTGGCCTACGTACGCTTTGCCTCGGTGTACAAAAACTTTAGAGAAGCTAAGGACTTTGAGACCTTTGTTGAGAAGCTAGGTGGAGACGACTACTAGCGCGCATCCTGGATCGGCCGCGGACCGGGACCACATGGTCGCCGCCCTGGCCCTGGCCCGGCGTGGGCTGGGCCAGGTCTGGCCCAACCCGGCGGTCGGGTGTGTGCTGGTGCGCGAGGATGCCGCCGGGGGCGTGGTGGTTGGGCGGGGCTGGACCCAGCCCGGCGGTCGTCCCCACGCCGAGGTGGAGGCCCTGACCCGGGCCGGCGACCGGGCGCGCGGCGCCTGTGCCTATGTCACCCTGGAGCCGTGCTCCCATTACGGCCAGACACCGCCCTGCGCGGACGCCCTGATTGCGGCCGGTGTTTCCCGGGTGGTCGTCGCGATCAGGGACCCCGATCCCCGCGTCTCGGGCCGTGGCTTGGCGCGCCTGCGGGCCGCCGGGGTGCGCGTGGACGAAGGACTGGGGGCGGAGGAGGCCGGCGTTGTCACCGCCGGCTTCCTGACCCGGATCACCGCCGGGCGGCCGCTGGTGACGGTGAAGGCCGCCACCACCCTGGACGGCCGTATCGCGACGGCGCGTGGGGAAAGCCGCTGGATCACCGGTCCACGGGCCCGCGCCCTGGGGCATCGCCTGCGCGCCACCCACGACGCCATCGCCGTTGGGATCGGGACGGCGCTGACCGATGACCCCATGCTCGATTGCCGGTTGCCCGGGCTTGAGGACCGCTCGCCCGTGCGGGTGGTGATCGACAGCGCCTTACGCCTTCCCGCCGACAGTCGCCTGGTCGCCAGCGCGAGCCGCATCCCCGTGTGGGTGCTCTGCCGCGCCGAGACCGTGGAGACGGCCGAGGGTCACGCGCGACGAGGCCGCCTTGAGGCCCATGGGGCGCGTATTCTGCCCGTGGCGAGTGACGGGGCAGGGCAGGTCGATGTGCGCGCCGCGTTG
Source organism: Rhodospira sp. (assembly GCA_028277295.1). Lineage (GTDB taxonomy): Bacteria > Pseudomonadota > Alphaproteobacteria > Rhodospirillales > Rhodospirillaceae > Rhodospira. The sequence continues at coordinate 18,507 of JANQGN010000478.1, read as the reverse complement.
CGGGCGTTGGGTGACGCCGGCCTGACGCGCCTCCTGGTGGAGGGAGGCGGCCGGTTGATCGGGTCGCTCCTGGCGGCCGATCTGGTGGATCAACTGGCCTGGATGCTGGCCCCACGCCTGCTGGGCGAAGACGCGCGGCCGGCGGTGGCCGGCTTCGGGGTTGACCGGCTGGCCGATTGCGCCAATTTTGCCCCCCTGGACTGGACACCGGTCGGTTCCGACATGGTGCTGTGGGCGCGGCGCGTCGGCGCCTGACCGTCGCTGGACAGTCTTTTCCCGACGATCCTTGCAGGAGCCTTCAGGCGTATGTTCACCGGCATCATCACCGACCTGGGCCGGGTGCGGCGGATTGAACCGTCCGGCGATACCAAGTTTACGATCGAGACTCGCTACGACACGGACACCATTCCCCTGGGGGCGTCGATCGCTCACAACGGGTGCTGCCTGACGGTGATCGAGACCGGGCCGGCCTGGTACAAGGTGCAGGCGTCGGCGGAAACCCTCAGCGTCACCACCCTGGGTGCCTGGGTCGAGGGGACGCGCGTTAATCTGGAACGCGCCCTGGCCATGGGGGATGAACTGGGCGGGCATATCGTGTCCGGGCACGTGGACGGCGTCGCCCGGGTGGCCGGCCGGCGCCAGGAGGGCGAGTCGGTCCGATTCACCTTCGCCGTGCCGACGCCGCTCAAGCACTACATTGCCTCCAAGGGCTCGGTGGCCCTGGACGGCGTGTCCTTGACCGTCAACGCTGTTGCCGATGACCATTTCGATGTCAACATCATTCCGCACACGGCGGACGTCACCACCTTTGGCACCCTGGCCGTGGGCGACCGGGTGAACCTGGAAATCGACATGTTGGCCCGCTATGTGGCGCGGCTGCTGGAGGCGAAGGAGTAGGCGCCTTGGGGACTCCCGACCGGGTCGACACCACCCACACGACGTTCAGCACCTTCCTGTCAGCGCCCGAGGAGATTATCGAGGACGCGCGCAATGGCCGCATGTTCATCCTGGTGGATGACGAGGATCGGGAGAATGAAGGCGATCTGGTGATCCCCGCGCAGATGGCCACGCCCAACGCCATCAACTTCATGGCCAAGTATGGCCGTGGCCTGATCTGCCTGGCGCTGACCGGGGAGCGCTGCCGGGACCTTGCCCTGCCGCTGATGCCGCAGCAGAACAGTTCGCGTCACGGCACCGCCTTTACGTACTCGATCGAGGCCAAGGAGGGGGTGACCACCGGCATCTCGGCTTCAGACCGGGCGCATACCATCGCCGTGGCCATCGACCCCTCCAAGGGCAAGGACGATGTCGCGACGCCAGGGCATATCTTCCCGCTCATGGCCCGCGACGGCGGCGTACTGGTCCGCGCCGGCCATACCGAGGCGGCGGTGGACGTCTCGCGTCTGGCCGGCCTGATCCCGGCCGGCGTGATCTGTGAAATCATGAACGATGACGGCACCATGGCCCGCATGCCGGACCTGGTGCGTTTCGCCCAATATCACAACCTGAAGGTTGGGACCATCGCCGACCTGATCGCCCACCGGCGGCGGACCGAGCGCATCGTCCGACGCGAGATCGAAACCGACCTGGTGTCCCAATACGGCGGCGACTGGCGCATGGTGGTTTACGCCAACACGGTCGCCTATGCCGAGCACATCGCCCTGGTGAAGGGCCGCATCGATCCGCATACGCCGACCCTGGTGCGCATGCACGCCCTCAATGTGCTGGACGACGTCCTGCATGATGTCGAAGGCGGCAAGGGCGACCTGCTGCATCAGGCCATGGAGACCATCGCGGCGCACGGGACCGGTGTCATCGTGCTGATTCGCGAGCCACACCAGACAGCGCTGAGCAGCCGTGTGCGCGCGCGCCTGGAGGGACGCGGCGATGTGGGCCGCCTGGTCGACTACGGCGTGGGGGCACAAATCCTGCTGGATCTCGGCGTTCGCGACATGATCCTGTTGTCCAACACCCGCCGCACCATCATTGCCCTTGACGGCTATGGCCTCAGCGTGGTTGAGCAAAGGCCGATTCCCCCGCTGGAGGGCTGTTGAGAATGGTGGATGGCGCGCGCATCCTGATCGTTGAGGCCCGGTTCTACGACGAGATCGCAGACAATCTTGTGCGTGGCGCCGTGCGGGAGCTGACCGCCCGGGGGGCCGGCTATAAGCGAATCATCGTTCCGGGCATCCTGGAGATTCCGTCGGTGATTCGCTATGCCATCCGCGCCATGGAGCTTCGCGCCACGGATCATCGCTATTCCGGCTACGTGCTGCTGGGTTGCGCCATCCAGGGCGAAACGGACCACTACGAGCACGTGTGCCGCGAAGCCATGGCCGGCGTGAACCGGCTTGCGCTGGACTACTCCCTTGCCGTGGGCAACGCCATCCTGACCTGCCGAACCCGTGACCAGGCGCTGGAGCGCGCCCGCCCGGACGGAAAGAACATCGGCGGCATGGCGGCGCGGGCGTGTTTGCGCATGATCGAGGTCAAGCAAGAGATGGGGTTGTGACTCTCGGATCCGTGCGGTTCGAGGACTCCAGCCGTCCCCACAACCCTCGCTTTTTTTTGGAAGAGTCCTAGGCATGAACACGAGTGCCCGGCGCCGCAGCGCCGCGCGGCTAGCGGCGGTCCAAACCCTTTACGCGTCCGAGTCCGGCGGCGGCGCGTTGCCCGCTGTGCTGCGCGACGTGCTTGAGGGGCGCCTGGCCGGAGAGGCGCTCGTGGACATCCCCGACCCCGACGGCGTGCTGGACCCGCGCGAGGTGACCAAGGCGCTGGCTCCGGTGGACACCGACCTACTGATCCGGCTGGCCAGGGGCGCAGATGCCGCGCGCGCGAGGCTGGACGAGATCATCGACGCCAGTCTGTCCGGAGACTGGACACCGGGACGCCTGGAGCATGTGTTGCGCGCCATCCTGCGCGTCGCGGTCTACGAACTCACCGAGCTTTCCGATATTCCGCCGCGGGTGAGCATCAACGAATACGTGGACTTGGCTCGCGCGTTCTATGACGGTCCCGAAGTCAAGTTGGTCAACGCCGTGCTGGACCGGATCGCCCGGCAGGTCCACCCCGATGCCTTCGCGGCGCGTCACTAGAGCAAATCCCGAGCGATCTGGCACAGATCGCGACGACGATTTGCTTGAAAAATAAATTGTTAGAGCATGCTGGGCGATTCAGAAATCACGCAACATGCTCTAGGGCCTGTTGGGCTAAATGGGAGGCGTGAGTCCGCCCTAACGATCTGCTCTCTAGCCAACGGACGAGGGGACATGGGCGCAACGCGGAAAGACGGCGACGCGCGGGGCCGGCAAGATGTCGACCGCGGCGCCCGGCGGCGCGGCGAGTTCGACCTGATCACCAGCCTGTTCGCGCCGCTGGCCCAGCGCCATCCGGCGGCCCTCAATCTGGCCGATGACGCGGCGGTGCTGCCGCCACCCGATGGTGGTCAGCACACGGTGGTCAGCATGGACACCTTGGTCTCCGGGACTCACTTCCTGCCCGACGACCCGGCCGACCTGGTGGCGCGCAAGGCGATGCGGGTGAATCTCTCGGACATGGCGGCGATGGGCGCCCGCCCGCTGGGCGTGTTCCTGTCGGTGGCGTTGTCGCCGGCCGAGGACGACGCCTGGATGGACCGCTTCACAGAGGGGCTGGAGCAGGACTTGCGTGCCTTCGACGTGGGCCTGCTGGGCGGCGATACGGTGGCCACCCCCGGGCCGGCAACCTTCAGCATCACCATCCTGGGCACCGTGCCTCCGGGGGCCCATCTCTCGCGCGGTGGCGGGCGCCCTGGCGATCGCCTTTGGGTGTCCGGAACCATCGGCGATGCGGCCTTGGGACTCAAGGCATTACGGGGTGATCTTCCTTTCTTGTGTGAGTCTCACCGGAGCACCCTCGCGGACCGCTACCACGTGCCAAGGCCAAGGGTGGCGCTGGGCCTCGGTCTCCGGGGGCTGGCCACCGCCGCCCTGGATATCTCCGATGGATTGGCTGCCGATCTGGAGCACATGTGCCGAGCCTCCGGCTGTGCCGCCCGTGTGCAGGTGGCATCGGTGCCCTTGTCCGCGATGGCGCGGCGTTGTGTCGAGGCGGACGCGACGTTGTGGGACGCGGTGTTGGGCGGTGGTGACGACTACGAGGTGTTATTCGCGGCGTCGCCGGCGCGTGAAGCGGCCATTCGCGCCCTGGGCGCCCGCCTGGATGTCCCGCTGACGCTGGTCGGGGAGCTGATCCCGGTGCCGGTGGGAGACGGCGCGCCGGTGGTGCATCTCTTGGGACAGACGGGGGCGCCATTGACCCCGGCCACCAAAGGCTATAGCCATCGCTGATATGATGCCCATGGTGGATGAGTGTGACCCCGCCGTCGCGCGCCGGCCCGCTCCCAATCACCGGCCGGTGTCAACGACCTGGGTTATTCAATCGTCCCACATGCGCCGGTTCCTCCGCGCCGTGGGCCGTCGGGAAAGGGTATCGTGATGAAGGGCCTGATCATCGTCTTCATCATCATCGTCGTGCTTGGCGGCGTGGGGGGCGGCCTGACGGCTTTTGGCGTGGTGCCCGACGTGCTGGGCGTCAAGGCTTTGCTGGCCGGGTTGATGGGCAAGGCCCCGGCCACCGAGGAGGTGGCGGCGGCACCGCCGCCCAAACCCAAGGTCGATCTGGGGCAAGAGCCCAAGTTCATGAGGATGCCGCAGATGGCCGTGCCTGTGCTCATGGACGGGCGCGCGTCCCAGCACATCCTTCTGGGGTTGCGTCTGCATGTGGACCCGGAAAAGACCGCCGATATACGCCGGGACATGCCGCGGCTGCAGGACGCCTATGTGACGGCCCTCCTGCCGACCCTACCCAACATTCTGGACAGGTCCGGACGACTCGATCTGGCGTCCATCAAGGCCGTGCTCAACACGGTCACCGTCCAGGCCATTGGCCCGGGCAAGGTGCATGACGTCCTGATCGACGGCGCCTTCGAACGCTGATCGAGGTGGGGGCGTCCGCGCTTGCCTGGGCCGGCCCTCCGTCCGAGCACGGCTGATCCCAATGCCCGCACCATCGGGCAGGGCAAACCGTTGCCTGGTCCCGGGTCTTCTGGCAGGCTCCCCCACGCGTCACAAAAGCTTAGGGAAACGTGGGACGACGCGGGACGGAGGTCCGAGGGGATGCGGGACGCGGCTCGAGGCCGCGCGTGGGATCCCGCGAATGGACCCGACTCTCGACCAGACGATCAATTCGTTGACTGAAGGACGGACTCCAAGATGCTGATCGTACTGTACATTTTCGTCATAGCGTGCGGCGCGTGGGCGCTCACCTATGGCGTGAAGACGGTTCGCGCGATCATGGCGGCCGACGCCGGATCGGAAGAGATGCAACGGATCGCCGGGGCTGTGCAGGAGGGAGCGCAGGCCTATCTACGACGCCAGTATCTGACCATCGCCGGAGTCGGCGTGGTCGTTTTCATAGTACTGGCCCTTGTGCTGGATCTTTCGGTGGCCATTGGCTTCGCCATTGGCGCCATCTGTTCCGGCTCCGCCGGCTTCGTCGGCATGCTGGTCTCCGTGCGCGCCAACGTGCGCACCGCCGAGGGCGCGCGCCAGGGCCTGAACCGCGGCCTGGAGATCGCCTTCCAGAGCGGCGCGGTGACCGGCATGCTGGTGGCCGGCCTGGCCCTGCTGTCGGTGTGCGTCTACTACGTCATCCTGCAGATCTTTGGCGCCGAGGGCCGTGGTCTCATTGACCCGCTGGTGGCGCTGGGCTTCGGGGCCTCGCTGATCTCCATCTTCGCCCGACTGGGCGGTGGCATCTTCACCAAGGGCGCCGACGTGGGCGCGGACCTGGTGGGCAAGGTCGAGGCCGGCATTCCCGAGGATGATCCGCGCAACCCCGCCGTGATCGCCGACAACGTGGGCGACAACGTGGGCGACTGCGCCGGCATGGCCGCCGACCTGTTCGAAACCTACGCCGTAACCGTGGTGGCGACCATGGTGCTGGCCTCCATCTTCTTCGCCGGCACCGATATTGTCGGCTACATGATGGGCTACCCGCTGGCCATCGGCGGCGTGTGCATCCTGGCCTCGGTCTACGCCACCCGCTTCGTGACCATGACCGACGGCTCCACCAATATCATGTGGGCGCTCTACAAGGGCTTCCTGGGCGCGGCGCTGCTGTCGTTGGTGGGCATCGGCATTGTCACCTTCCCGCTGCTGGGCTTCACCACGGTCTACGAGGCCGGCGGCGTCACCTTCATGCCCCATGACCTGTTCTTCTGCGCGGTCATCGGCCTGCTGGTGACCGGCCTGATCATCTGGGTGACCGAGTACTACACCGGCACCGGCTTCCGCCCGGTGACCTCGGTGGCCAAGGCCTCGCAGACCGGGCATGCCACCAACGTCATCCAGGGCCTGGCGGTGTCCTTGGAGGCAACCGCCCTGCCGGCGCTGATCATCTGCGCGGCCATCATCTCGGCCTACCTGTTGGCGGGCCTGTTCGGCATCGCCATCGCGGTGACCGCCATGTTGGCACTCGCCGGCATGGTCGTGGCCCTGGACGCCTATGGCCCGGTGACCGACAACGCCGGCGGCATCGCCGAGATGGCCGACCTGGAAGAGAACGTCCGCAAGACCACCGACGCCCTGGACGCCGTGGGCAACACCACCAAGGCGGTGACCAAGGGCTATGCCATCGGCTCCGCCGGCCTGGGCGCGCTGGTGCTGTTCGCGGCCTATACCCTGGACCTGGACTACTTCTCTCAGAACCCTGAGCAGTATCCAGCGTTCGAGGGCATCGTGGTGAACTTCTCGTTGTCCAACCCCTACGTGGTTGTCGGCCTGTTCGTGGGCGGCATGCTGCCGTTCCTGTTCGGGGCCCTGGGCATGACCGCCGTCGGCCGCGCGGCCGGCGCCGTGGTCAACGAGGTGCGGCGCCAGTTCAAGGAAATCCCGGGCATCATGGAACGCACCGCCAAGCCGGACTACGGCCGGTGCGTGGACATGCTGACCAAGGCGGCCATCTGGGAGATGATCATCCCGTCCATGCTGCCGGTGCTGTCGCCGATCGTGCTCTACTTCGTGATCAGCTGGATCGCCGGTCCGTCGGCGGCCTTCTCGGCCGTGGGCGCGATGCTGCTGGGCGTGATCGTCACGGGTCTGTTCGTGGCCATCTCCATGACCGCTGGCGGCGGGGCCTGGGACAACGCCAAGAAGTACATCGAGGACGGCAACTTGGGCGGCAAGGGCTCCGAGGCGCACAAGGCGGCCGTCACCGGCGACACCGTGGGTGATCCGTACAAGGACACCGCCGGTCCGGCGGTGAACCCGATGATCAAGATCACCAACATCGTCGCCCTGCTGTTGCTGGCGGTGATGGCGCACGGCGGCTGACGCCCGCGTCCAGACCAACCCACCCGGACGGGCGGAGATCCTCTCTTGGGGATACTTCGCCCGGACCGGGCTTTTGCCCGTGGCCACTGGTCACGACTCACTTGCGGCGCCGCAGCGGGTGCGCTCGACCGCCTCGACAAGAAGCGGGCGGCGCACCTCCTCGCGGAGGAATGGACGTTGCGCCCTCTAAGGGTCTGTCCGGAAAGCCTGGCAAAGCACCGCATACGGCATGCCATCCGGGCACCGTCACACAACATATTGCGGTTTTCGAGACTTTCCGGACAGGCTCTAAGATTTTGATATTGAAGCAAATCGTCCCCAAAAGGTCTTCCAGGAGGGCGATCCGGTTCGGATCGCTGGGGATTTGCTCTAACCCGGAGCGTGGCGCGTGACTTTGGGATCGCCCACCTCGGCATCGCCTTGGCCGGCTTCGGTCAATCGGGCGGCACAAGCTGTCATCACGTCCCGGAACATGGCGGGCGTGAGCCGGCCAGTGTTCTGGTTGTATCGGGAGCAGTGATAGCTATCCAGCAGTGTCCAGCCGCCCGGCAGCGCATGGCGGGCCCCATGGGCGAAAGGGTGGTTGGCGAGGCGTTGGCCAACGGCGCGCAACACCGCGTCGTGCGCCAGCCGCCCCAGCGCCAGAATCACCGCCAGCTGGGGCATGGCCGCCAGTTCGGCCACCAGAAAGGGGCGGCAGGTGGCTTGCTCTTTCGGCGTAGGTTTGTTCTCCGGCGGCACGCAGCGCACGGCGTTGGTGATTCGCGCGTCGCGCAAGGCCAGGCCGTCGTCCACGCGGGCGTCATAGACGCCTTCGGCCAGTCCCTGCTCAAGGAGGCTCCGATACAGCAGCTCACCCGCGAAGTCCCCCGTGAACGGCCGGCCCGTGCGGTTGGCGCCGCGCAGGCCCGGCGCCAGGCCCACCACCAGGAGACGCGCCGAGGCCGGTCCGAAGGACGGCACCGGCGCGTTGAACCAGTCGGGATGCGCGGCGTCGGTCTCCCGCCGAAAAGCGACCAGACGCGGGCAGAGGGCGCAGTCCAAAGGCGGATACGCCCCGTTTGCGGGAGACGGGGGGGACGGCATCATCAGGGTCGTCCGTGGGCGGGTGCGCAATTTACCGTGGCGTCGTGTCCACGTCCTGACTGCTCAGGACTTGCTGGACCCCGGTATCGCGCGGTTCGCGCCGTTCGCCACGCGGCTCGCGCGGTTCCCGGGGCTCGCGCTGGACGCGGCAGATGCTGGGCTCCAGGTCCTGCAACTCTTGGAAGTTATCGGCCTGACGGCGCAGTTCGTCGGCCACCATCGGCGGCTGCGAGCGCACGGTGCTGACCACGGTCACCCGTACGCCTTTGCGCTGCACCGCCTCCACAAGGCGGCGGAAGTCGCCGTCCCCGGAGAACAGGACGATGTGGTCCAGATGTTGGGCCATCTCCATGACGTCGATGGCCAGTTCGATATCCATGTTGCCCTTGATCTTGCGCCGGCCCATGGCATCGGTGAACTCCTTGGTCGGCTTGGTCACCATGGTGTAGCCGTTGTAGTCCAGCCAGTCGACCAGCGGGCGGATCGGCGAGTACTCCTGGTCCTCGACCAAGGCCGTATAGTAAAAGGCGCGAATCAGGCGGCCCTTCGCGGCGAACAGGTCGAGCAGTCGCTTGTAGTCGATGTCGAAACCCAGAGCGCGCGCCGCCGCATACAGATTGGCCCCGTCGATGAACAGGCCGATCCGCTCCTGAGGATAGAAAATCATGTGATGATGTCCCTATACCGCGATCTGTCGGCAATGCTGATGTAAACCATGCAGTTACAGTCAATGCATCCGCAGACAATGATCGAGAAATATTGCCGAGAAAAGAACCGGTTGATCTCTATCGCCAACCGGTCAGCTGTTAAGCTAGGGTTTTCCACGCCTCCGCGCAAGCGCGAAAACAATGCTCCCGCAACCGTTCAGTCCAGGATCTGCTCATGATTCTCGTCGCGCTCGGCTCCAACCTGCCCGGCCCGGCTGGGTCTCCGAGGCACATGGTGGAAGCGGCCCTCGCGGCCCTTCCCGAGGTAGGGGTGACGGTGGTGTGCCGCTCGCCATGGTACCTGAGCGCGCCGGTGCCGCCGTCCGATCAACCCTGGTTCGTCAATGGTGTCGCTACGGTGGGGTTTTCCGGTACGCCGTCCGACCTGTTGGCGTGCCTTCATGCCGTCGAGGCGAGCCTGGGCCGCCACCGAGACGGCACCGTGAACGCCGCCCGCACCCTCGACCTGGATCTTCTGGACATGGACGGCCTGATATGGGCCGCCGATCCGACGCTGCCGCATCCGCGTCTGCACCAGCGGGCCTTCGTGCTCCGGCCCCTGGCCGACGTGGCGCCCACCTGGCGCCATCCGGCGAGCGGGCGGCTGGTAACCGAACTCCTTGAGGCCCTCGGCCCCATCGAGGGACTGTCGCGGGATCCGGGGGATCACCGCAGCAGCGTCGCTACCCCACCGTCACCGGCGTCTTAACCCCGGTTTCCAAGGCCAGATCCACCAGTCGCAGCAAGACATCCGGTTCCTGGGCGCCGGCCACGGCGTAGGATTGATCAAAAATGAAGGTGGGCACGCCGGCAACACCCATGGCGTGGGCACGGCTGTTGGCGGCCATGACCTCGACGACGCCGCCGGGGCGCCGGAACTCTGCCTCGAGACGGTCCATGGACAGGCCGGTTTCGGCCGCCACCCGGCGCAACACGCCGCGATCGCCAATGTCCTCCCCGTCCTGGAAATAGGCGCGGAACAATCCGTCGAGAAGCTGTCCCGCCAGGGGACCCGACCCGGCGGCCAACAGCATGCGATGGCTGTCCACCGAATTGGGCATGCGGCGGATGGCCTCGAAATTGAATGTGATCCCCGCGGATCGTCCGGCAGTGGTCACCGCCTCCAACACCCGGCGGGCCCGATGCGCGCCGCCGAACTTGCGATCCAGGTACAGCCGGCGATCGATGCCGCCCACGGGCATGTCTGGATTGAGCAAGAACGGATGGTGGTGGATCTCCACCGCCAGGCCCGACCGGTGCGCCAGCGCTTGCTCAAGCCGGCGCTGGCCAACGAAGCACCAGGGGCAAACGGTATCGAAAACGATGTCGATGCGCATGGCGTCCGTCCGGCGGGGTCCGTCCACTGACACGACCATTCAGGGGCGCCCTGACGCTCCCGTGGTGCCCCATCGTGCCACAAACGGCGAGCGGAGGGAGCGCCAAACCCGTATGGGACCCCACAACGCGAAACCGACATGGGGACGGTGGCGCCCATCATAGGCGTCAGGATAGCGTCGGGATGAGCTTTGCCAAGCCGTCAGCGGCGTGCGGCTCCGTTGGAGATCCCTCCGCCCCTTCGGGGCGTTCGGGACGAAGAGTGTATTAAATGTACAACAAGTCCTCGTCCCGAGCGAGATGGGGACCTCCCAAGACAGGGGACTCGGGTTCGGACGGGGACGTCCCCTTGCCCCCAAAACCGAACGCCCCCAAAACCGAACGCCCCCAAAACCGAACGCCCCCAAAACCGAACGCCCCCAAAACCGAACGCCCCCAAAACCGAACGCCCATGGGGGGCGGAGCCAGGCGCGGGTGGCCTGTGATCTTTCCACCGCGCCGATCGTCAGGCGTCTTTCAGCAGGTGCGCCACCTCCACCGCCGCGTAGGTAAAGATGCCGCAGGCCCCCGCCCGCTTAAAGGCCAGCAGGCTTTCCAGGATCGCCTTGTCATTGTCCAGCCAGCCGTTGGCGGCGGCGGCCTTGATCATCGCGTACTCCCCGCTGACCTGGTAGACGAGCGTTGGGACAGAGAATGTCTCATGCACCCGCCGGAGAATGTCCAGGTAGGGCAGGCCGGGTTTGACCATGATGGAGTCGGCGCCTTCCTCCAGGTCCATGGCGACCTCGCGCAGGGCCTCGTCGGTGTTGGCTGGGTCCATCTGATAGGTTTTCTTGTCTCCTTTGAGGGCACCACCGGACCCCACGGCATCCCGGAACGGGCCATAATACGCGGAGGCATACTTGGGACCGTAGCTCATGATCTGGACATTGGTGTGACCGGCCGCCTCCAGCCCGTCTCGGATGGTGCCGATACGACCGTCCATCATGTCCGACGGCGCGATCACGTCGGCGCCGGCCTCGGCCTGCACCACGCTTTGGCGGACCAGCATCTCCACGGTTTCATCGTTGACGATAAGTCCGTCACGAACGATGCCGTCGTGGCCGTCAGAGTTGTAGGGATCCAGGGCGACGTCGCAGAACAGACCCACATCCGGGTGGGCCGCCTTCAGCGCCCGAATGGCCCGGCACATCAGGTTTTCCGGATTGATGGCCTCGCGCCCGTCTGGGCTCTTCAGCGCCGGATCGATGCACGGGAACAAGGCCACGGCATGAATGCCCAGGTCTTTTGCCTCGCCCACCGCGTCGACAAGCCGGTCCAGACTGAAACGCGCGACCCCAGGCATCGAGGGTACGTCCTGGCAGCAGCATTCCCCCTCGATGAGGAACACCGGCCAGATCAGGTCGCGCACGCTCAGGGAGGTTTCGGCGACCAAGTTACGTGACCAGGCGGCGCCGCGCAGGCGCCGCATCCGGGTCCTCGGGAACCGACCGGTTCCATTCACAACCGCAAGTCCGCTCACGACGTCTCCAATGCCTGGCTAAGGTCCGCAATAATGTCGTCGGGATGCTCGATCCCGATGGACAGACGGACATAGCCCGGTGAGACGCCCGACGCAAGCTGGTCTTCTGGCGACAATTGGGAGTGCGTGGTGGTCGCGGGGTGAATGGCCAAGGTGCGCGCGTCGCCAATATTGGCGACGTGATAGATCATCTTTAATGCTTCTATGAAGCGTTTGCCAGCCTCGGCGCCGCCGTCGATCTCGAAGCCCACCAAGGCACCATAACCGCCCTTGAGCATCGAGTCGGCACGGCGGCGCATCTCGCCATCCTGAAGGCTGGGATGAATCACCCGGATCACCTTGGGATGGTTACGCAGGAAGCGGCTGACAATCGTCGCGTTCTCGCAGTGTTGGCGCATGCGCAGGGGAAGGGTCTCGATCCCCTGGATCACCTGAAAGGCATTGAAGGGGCTGAGGGCCGCGCCGATGTCGCGCAACAGAACGACACGCATGCGCAGGATGAAGGCGATTGGCCCCAGCGGCTTGACCGCCTGGCTCCAGACCGCGCCATGGTAGCTATCGTCTGGCTGGTTCAGGGTGGGGAAACGGTCGCCCCAGGCTTCCCAGTCGAACGTGCCACCGTCCACGATCACGCCGCCGATGGACGTGCCGTGACCCCCCAGATACTTGGTGGCCGAATACATGACCGCCGCCGCCCCATGGTCGAGTGGCCGGCAAATGATCGGAGCCGCCGTGTTGTCCATGATCAGCGGAATGCCCAGCTCACGGCCGATGGCCGCCACCTCGGCGATGGGGAACACATTCAGCTTCGGATTGGGCAGGGTCTCCGCGTAGAACAGGCGCGTGCGTTCGTCCACGGCGCGGCGGAACGCCTCGGGATCGGTGGGGTCCACGAAGCGCGCCTCGATCCCCATTTGCCGCAAGGTGTTGGCGAACAGGTTCCAGGTGCCGCCATAAAGGTCGGTCGAGGTGACGAAGTTGTCGCCAGCCTTGCAGAGGTTGAGAACGCAATAGGTGCTCGCGGCCTGTCCGGAGGCCACGGCCAGCGCCGCCACGCCGCCATCCAGGGCCGCCACCCGCTGTTCGAAGGCGTCGCACGTGGGGTTCATGATTCGGGTGTAGATGTTGCCCAGTTCCTTCAGGGCGAAGAGGTTCGCCGCGTGATCGGCGCTGGCGAACTGATAGGACGTTGTCTGGTGGATGGGCACGGCGACACCACGGCTGCCGGGATCGGTGCGGAACCCGGCGTGCACCGCCAGGGTTTCGGGATGCTGCGAGGAGCTGACCAAGGACGCCTCCGTCGGGTGAGGGAAGGGGGCAAAGGGGGCAGGGGCAAGGCGAAGCCGAACCGTTCGGGACTCGATTCGACACGGGGTCAAAGACAATCTGATTTCGGGGAAATGTCAAATTATACAGTTTTGAGACGTGAAAATGCCGCTGCTCGACTGCCCGGCTGATTGCTCGCCCGCACGACCTAACGACGGCGACGCCACCGGTTCCATCGGACGAGCGCCGGCGCCAGGAGCCCTTCATATACCATGACGGAGATGGAACGCACGCCGGGGCGTGTCACCATCCACGCGAGCCAGCGATATCGAGGCAGGCGGCGCCAGACCTCGGCGAAGGCATCGACGCCAGCATGCAGGCGCCCGCTGTCGTCGATGGCGTACAACCGCCGGGTCGCGGTCTCACCATCGATGTCGTGGGCGGCCAAGGCATCGCCGCCAGCGCTGACATCATGCCAGCCGAGTCCAAGGCCGAGTCGCGCATCGATGCGACGGTAGTGGTTGATCTCGGTCCGGCAGACCGGGCAGGCACCGTTGTAGTACGTGGTGAGGCCAGCGCCAGAGCCGCAAGCGGCCGGGGCGCCGGACGGCGCGTCACGCGCCGGCGTCGTCGTGGTCATGGCGCGCATATGGGCATGGGGCCATGAGGCCGGAAGGGGCGTCGGACGTCGCCGTCACGGCCCTCGATGTCTGTCCGGAAAGCCCCGAAGAACGCCGCGTGCGGCATGCTGTCAGGGGATCGACAAAGAGACCATTACGGTTGTCGAGATGTTGCGGACGGGCTTTCACACACCGTTCAGGAAGTCGCCGTGACGGGCGACAATCTCCGCCGCCGCCGCGTGCAGGAACCGTTCCCCGTCCTTGGGTGTGGCCAGTGACGGGTCAGACCCCATGCGTCCATCGGGGAACCGGTCTCGGAAATCACGCCAGTCCCGGAAGAAGTCGGCCTGTCCAGGATTCGGATCCAGGTGGGCGATCTTGATGGACTTGGGATAAACGTGTTGGGTGACGGCCACTTCGCTTGGGGTGGCGTGGTGTCCCTCGCGGTCGCCATACAGTTCGCGTTGCAAGGCGACCACCGCCGGCAACAGGAACCAGTGGCACACCTCGCATCGCACCGGCGGCGCGGCCTCGCCATGGGCCAGTCGAGCCTGCTCATAGATCTCGTAAAACGCCGCGTCCAGCGAGGACATGTTGCCCCCGTGTCCGTTGATGAACAGAACATCCCGGAAGCCGTGAGCCGTCAACGACACCACGTAATCCCGCACGACCTGGATCAGGGTGCTGGGGCGAAGCGTCATGCTCCCCGGGAAGCCCATGTGATGGTGCGCCATGCCCACTGGAATGCCCGGTCCCACCAGTGTATCGGTGCGACGCCCGACCTCTTCGGCGATCGCCTGGGCGGTAATGATATCGGTGCCGATCAGCCCGGTGGGACCATGCTGCTCGGTGGAACCGATCGGCAGGATGATCGCGCGACGATGCGTGAGATAGCTCTCGACCTCGGGCCAGGTGGACAGGTGCAGGAGCACGTTTCGGGACCTTCCAGGGTGAGGGTAACGATCGACACCCGGTCTAGATCGAATGGTTCGACGCGGGCAAGTCCAGACGCGGTTTTCGATCGACGGTACCGCTTGACGCGTGTGCGATCCCCGCACCGACGCCACCATAGGAGGGCCTCCATGCCCATGGCCGATCCCTTTTTCCCAAGGGTGCGCCTGTCTCCAGCCGAAAACGGGTCCGGGGCCTCGCCCGATCGGCGTCCTGTTCACGACTCCGGGTCCGAGACCGAGACCGACGCCCGTCGGCGCGCGGCCTACCGGTTCTGGACCCGGGATCTGGTGCGCTTCCAGGACCTGGATCGCCTGGGCCATGTGAACAACGTGTCCTTCGCCATTTACCTGGAGTCGGGGCGCGTGGATTTCCTGGAAACACTCAATCCAGGGTCGACGGCGGGGCGTGGCCTCGGGTGGGTGATCGCCCGCCTGGAGCTGGATTTCATCGGCGAGGCGCATTATCCGGCCGCCGTGGACATTGGCTCGCGGGTTCTGCGACTCGGCCGTTCGTCCTGTATCATTGGCCAGGGCCTGTTCATCGGCGCACGGTGCTTCGGAGCGGCGCAGAACGTGTGCGTCTGGGCAGACACGACCGTAGGAAAGTCCTTGCCCATGCCGGCCGATGTGCGCCACGCTCTAGAGACGTATCGAGCGGAGGAGCCGGTTCAGTTGTGAGTCCCTCCCATGAATGCGCCTCAAGATCGAGACTCGTGGGATCGGGGGCCGGGAGGGAGAGCCGCGGGGGGAGCGATGATCCTGGTGGTCGAGGACGATCCTGCGCTAGCCCGCCACTACGCGGCCATCCTGGAGGAGGCGGGCTACCGGGTCGAGATCGCGGAGACCGGCCGGGAGGCATTGCGGCTGATGGACGCCGATCCTCCCCCGCGGGGCATGCTGCTCGACGTCCGCCTGCCGGATATCGATGGCCTGGAGGTTCTCACGCAGGTACGGCAACGTGCCTTGCCGCTGGCGGTGGTGGTGGCCACCGCGCACGGCTCGGTGAACATGGCGGTCGCCGCGATGCGGGCCGGCGCCGACGATTTCCTGGTCAAGCCCTTTGACCAGGACCGTCTTCTCTTCACCCTGCGTCATGCTCTCGAACGCATGTCGTTGCGCGGTGAGGTCCGGCGCCTGAGGGCGGAGACCGGGCGCCCGGCCTTTCATCGCTTCATCGGCGCGTCGCCGGCCATGCAAAGGGTCTACAGGCTGGTCGAGGCCGCCGCCGACAGTGGCGCCACCGTGTTCGTCACCGGCGAGAGCGGAACCGGCAAGGAACTGTGCGCCGAGGCCTTGCATCGCCAGGGCGGCCGCGCCGATTTTCCCTTCGTGCCCATCAACTGCGGTGCCATTCCTCATGATCTCATGGAAAGCGAGATCTTTGGGCACGTGAAGGGCGCTTTCACAGGCGCCATCCAGGCCCGCGCGGGCGCCGCGACCCGCGCGGACGGCGGCACCCTGTTCCTGGACGAGGTGGGCGAACTGCCGTCGGACTTGCAAACCAAGCTGCTGCGGTTCCTTCAGACCGGTCGCGTGCGGCCGGTTGGCGCGGATGTGGATCACGCTGTCTCTTGCCGCATCGTCTGCGCCACCAATCGCGACCCCTGGGCCGAGGTCCAGGCCGGCCGGTTTCGCGAGGATCTCTATTATCGGCTGCATGTCATCCCGATCCATCTCCCGCCCCTACGCGAGCGTGGGGACGATGTGCTGGAAATCGCCCGCGCCCTGCTCACTCGCTTCACGGCCGAGGAAGGCAAGCGTTTTTCGGGATTCTCGACGGCGGCAGAAACCCGCTTGCTGGCCTGTCCCTGGCCGGGAAACGTGCGACAACTGGAAAACGTGATCCGCACGGTGGTGGTTCTCAACGACGGGGAATGGGTGGAGGCGGCCATGTTGGCGTCGGCCATCGGCGAGGGACCCTCGGCCGCGCGTGCTCTGACCGACGACGCGAAGCTTGCGGCCGTCAGCCTGAGCGGATCGACGTCCATGGTTATGAGCGATGCCAGTGTGGGCGGGCCGGCGGCCATTCGGCCGCTCTGGCAGATTGAACGGGAGGCCATCGAGCGCGCCATCGCCGCCTGTGGCGGAAACATCCCGCGCGCGGCCGCACACCTCGAGGTGAGTGCCTCGACGATCTACCGCAAACGGCAAGTTTGGGCTGAACGCGACGGCGCGGCGGAGTAGGCTGAAGAAAGGTTCGTTGCCACGTGGCCATGGGCGTGCGGCGCATGGACGCCGGCGCGAGCGATCCAGGGACCATTATAGTCGGTCAAGGGCAGAGGGCATCATGGACAGCGCGGACGGGACGGGCGGCGAAGCGGTGGGCAGGCGCATGGATGGTGGTGCGCCACCCTTGCCACGGGCCGATATCGACGGGATGAAGCGGCGCCTGCACAAGCACCTGCGCCACTCCCTGGGGCGCGGACCGGTGGGCAGCAGCACCATGGACTGGTACCTCGCGCTGGCCTTGGCGACGCGGGACCTGATGGTGGAGTCCTGGATGGACAGTTCGCACCGGGCCTACCGGAGCGACGCCAAGCGGGTGTACTACCTGTCCATGGAGTTCCTCATTGGCCGCTCGCTGGCGGCCAATCTGCTGGCGAGTGGATCGCTGGAACTAGCGCGCCAGACCCTGGCCGACATGGGCCTCGACTTCGATGCCATTTGCGACTGCGAGCCCGAGGCCGCGCTGGGCAACGGCGGCCTCGGGCGTCTCGCCGCCTGTCTTATGGAAAGCATGGCCACCCTGGGTATTCCGGCCCGAGGCTATGGGATCTACTACGATTACGGCATGTTTTCGCAATACATCGAGGACGGCCAACAGGTGGAACTGCCGGAGCGCTGGCTGCGTGACGGCAACATCTGGGCCTTTGAACGCCACGATCGAACGGTCCCCGTGCGCTTCTTTGGCCAGACCGGCGTCATGACCGATTCCCGGGGCAATGTGGCGCATCAGTGGGTTGGCGGCGAGGAGGTGCTGGCCCAGGCCAACGACCTGCTGGTGGCCGGGCATGGTTGCTGGACGGTCAACGCCATCCGGCTTTGGTCGGCGCGGGCCTCACGGGCGTTTGACCTGCGACGCTTCAATCAGGGGGACTACATCAACGCGGTGGCCGAACAGAGCTTTTCCGAAAGCCTGTCGAACGTGCTGTACCCCGACGACTCTACCAGCGTGGGCAAGGCTCTGCGCTTGAAGCAGGAGTATTTCTTCGTCGCCGCGTCGCTGAACGATATCGTTCGGCGATTCCGCCGCAGCCACGCCGACTTCACCAAGTTCCCCGACAGGGTGGCGATCCAGTTGAATGACACCCACCCAGCGCTGGCGGTGCCGGAACTGATGCGGCTGTTCGTGGATGAGAATGGTCTCGGCTGGGAGGAGGCCTGGTCCCTGTGCACCGGCACCTTCGCCTACACCAACCACACCCTGTTGCCGGAGGCGCTGGAGACCTGGCCGGTGGGGCTGATCGAGCACCTGCTGCCGCGCCACATGGAGATCATCTACGAGATCAACCACCGCTTCCTGGAGCAGGTGCGGCGCCGCTCCACGGTGCCCGACGACGCCCGCATCGCCCGCCTGTCGATGATCGGCGAGGGCGGCGAGCGCCGCGTGCGCATGGCCAACCTGGCGTTCGTGGGCAGCCA
>JANQGN010000477.1 GCA_028277295.1 Rhodospira sp. | reverse complement strand
ACGTATGTTTCTCCTGACGGCGTGGTTGGCGAACCCGGCTCGTCGTGCCCGGATCGATCGCCCTGACCCCCGGCGTGGCGGCGCCGCGCCAGGGGCCAGGTCTGGCGCGGCCCTGTTGATCCGTCCGGTGCTCACCCGGGCTCGCCGCCGGCCTCCCCCGCCGACACCATCTGCGTCAGGCCGATGGCCGCGCCGGTGACATCCTTCATCAGGGCGATTCGGAACGGCCCCGCCTGGAAGGGCGGACGCAAGACGATGCTGCCGTTGGCTTCCATGGTGGCCACCGTCGCCTCAAGCGCATCGGTCGCGATGTACGATAACCAGTGCGGGGGAATGCCCTCGAACGCCTCCCCCTCCATCTGGAACAGCCCGGCGACCGGGGTGCTCCCCAGAGAGGCGACCCAATAGCAGGGTCCATCGGGGCTGGGTTCGTAGGTCCAGCCGAACACCGCCGCATAGTGGGCCTTGGCGGCGTCCACGTCGCGGGTGAGCAACTCATTCCAGCAGAAAACCCCGGTGGGCGGGAAACAGGACATGGCACAGCTCTTCCTTCAGGTTTGGCGCGCCGGGAGGCGGGGCGGCGCCGCGGCGCCAGGGGCCAGGTCAGGGGCCACGGTAGGGGCGCGTGCCTTACCGGTCCACGCCGCCCAGGCACAGGTACTTGATCTCCAGGAAGTCATCCATGCCGTACTTGGAGCCCTCGCGGCCCAGGCCGGATTCCTTGACGCCGCCGAAGGGGGCGACCTCGGTGGAGATGATGCCCTCGTTGACGCCGACGATGCCGTATTCCAGGCCCTCGGACACCCGCCAGACGCGCCCCACGTCGCGGGCGTAGAAGTAGGCGGCCAGGCCGTATTCGGTGTTGTTGGCCATGGCGATGGCCTCGGCCTCGGTGGCGAATCGGTACAAGGGCGCCACGGGGCCGAAGATCTCCTCGCGGAACACCCGCATGCCGTCGGTGACCCCGGTCAGGATGGTGGGTTCGTAGAAGGTGCCGCCGAGCGCGTGAGGCTTGCCGCCCAGGGTCACCCGGGCGCCCTTCTCGACGGCGTCGCCCACCAGCTCCCGCACCTTCTCCAGGGCGGCGGCGTCGATCAGCGGGCCCTGCTGGGTCTCGCCGGCCAGGCCGTCGCCCACCGTCAGGCCCTGGACCGCCGCCGCCAGCTTCTCGGCGAAGGCGTCGTACACACCGTCCTGCACCAGCAACCGGTTGGCGCACACACAGGTCTGGCCGGTGTTGCGGTACTTGGAGGCGATGGCCCCGGCCACGGCGGCGTCGAGGTCGGCGTCGTCGAAGACGATGAAGGGCGCGTTGCCGCCCAGTTCCAGCGAGATTTTCTTCACCGTGCCGGCGCACTGGGCCATCAGGGTCTTGCCGATCTCCGTGGAGCCGGTGAAGGACAGCTTGCGCACCAGCGGGTTGGCCGTCATCTCGCCGCCCACCTGCGACGATTTGGCGGTGGTCAGCACATTGAGCACCCCGGCGGGCATGCCGGCGCGCTCCGCCAGGTCGGCCAGCGCCAGGGCGGACAGCGGCGTCAGCGCCGCCGGCTTGATGACCACCGGGCAGCCGGCGGCCAGGGCCGGCGCGCACTTGCGGGTGATCATGGCGCTGGGGAAGTTCCAGGGGGTGATGGCGGCCACCACGCCGATGGGCTGCTTGATGACCAGGATGCGCTTGTCGGGGCCGTGGGCGGGGATGACGTCGCCGTAGACGCGCTTGCCCTCCTCGGCGAACCATTCAATGAAGCTGGCCCCGTAGGCGATCTCCCCCCTGGCCTCGGCCAGGGGCTTGCCCTGCTCGGCGGTCATCAGGATGGCCAGGTCCTCCTGATGGGTCATGATGAGGGTGAACCAGTCGCGCAGGATGGCGGCGCGCTGCTTGGCGGTCAGCGCCCGCCAGGCGGGCCAGGCGGTGTTGGCGGCCTCGATGGCCCGGCGGGTCTCGTCAACGCGCATGTCGGGCACGCGGGCCAGCTCCGCGCCCGTGGCCGGGTTGGTGACGGCGAGGGTGGCGCCGCTGTCGGCGTCCATCCACTGGCCGTTGATATAGCATTGCTGGCGCAGCAGGCGGTTCTCGGTGAGCTTCATGGTCGGGCATCCTCTGGACCGTGAACGGTCAGGTTGAGACGGCGGCCACCGTATCACGGGCGGGGCGGGCCGCTCTGGCGCGGAGTCTAGCACTCCCGGCCGCCGTCCCGCGAGCCTACCCCCGGCCCCACGCATGGCATGACGAACAGTTCATGACCGGGAAACCTGTAGGAAAGGGGACCAATCCTAGTCTCGCCTGTGTTGAGAGCGTCCCCTTCACGTTCTTCCAATCCCCCGGTCGGCGCCGTGATCCCCCTCGCGGCGCCGATTGGCGTTCGTGGGGTGCCCCCAGCAGGGCAACGGGCTCAGGGTAACGCGCGCAATGTTCCGCACATTCGATGGAGGCCCTTCGCACCCTTTGGGTGCTCAGGATGATGACTATCACTTTTTAAGGGCTTCATCCTGAGGAAGCGGAGCGACCGAAGGATCTCCATCGCGTGCTCCGGTCCTCTCGGAAGGCGCTTTGTGAACGTTTGTCCATCCGAATTCGGAGCCCTGTGGCGCCGGCGTCGGCCCCTTGTGCCCACGGGCGGCTCGGGGCAGGCTGTCGGCCGCCCGGAGACGGCGAGTCTCGCAAGACGGAGGCGGTCCATGTCCTTACGCGCATCCGACCAGGCCTCGGCGCCGGCCGCCGGGCCGGTCACGCGGTTGGCCTCTTTGGGGCTGCCGTTTTCTCGGCCGGGCGTGGCCTTCGGCGCCGTCGCGGCGATCCTGGCCGCGGTGGTGGCGATCCAGGTCCTGATGCAGACCGGCGGCCGCAATGACGACGCCGAGCTTCTGCTCTTCTCCCAGACCCTGGCCTGGGGCTACGATCCGCTCAACCCGCCGCTGGTGGTCTGGCTGCACTGGGCCGTGTGGCAGGCGGTGGAGTGGGCCGGCGCG
>JANQGN010000240.1 GCA_028277295.1 Rhodospira sp. | reverse complement strand
CATGGCTTGTGTGGGACCTGCCACACGGCGCCATCCGCTCCTTGCCAGCGAAAAACCCCGGCCCGCCGTGACCGCGCCCCTATTGTCAACAGGCCCTAGGACGGCGCGCTCTGTTCAAGGCCCTCCATGCGGTACAAGGGAACCGAATTTCGGACTGTTCCCGGAGCCTATCAGAGCACATCGTCGTCGCGATCCGGTCCGGATCGCTCGGGATTTGCTCCGCTAACGCTGACCGTCGTCACCCGGTAGTCCAGAGAGCAGCGGGACGAACCGCACAGCCAGGAGCCGTTCGGTCTTCAGGCGATGGCCGGTACGGGTCAGGCGCATGATCCACTGCTGTCCGTCATCGCCCACCGGCAGCACCATCACCCCGCCGTCGTCGAGTTGGTCCGTGAGCGTTTCCGGCACCTCGCGAGCCGCCGCCGTGACCATGATGCGGGCGAAAGGCGCCTGTTCCGGCCAACCCTTCATGCCGTCGGCGTGCCGGGTGACAACGTTCGTCAGGCCCAGGGCGGCGAAGCGAGATTCCGCCTGGGCCAGCAGATGGGCGTGCCGCTCCAGGGTGTACACCCTACGCGCGAGCTTGGACAGAATAGCCGCCTGGTAGCCGGATCCCGTGCCCACTTCCAGCACCTTGTCGCGACCAGTCAGGCCCAGGTACTGGCTCATCAGGCCGACAATCAGAGGCTGGCTGATGGTCTGGCCACAGTCGATGGGAAGCGCACGGTTGTCGTAGGCGTGCTCCAGAAAGGGATCGGAGACGAAGGCGTCGCGGGGCACGGTTTCCAGGGCCTTCAACACCCGGGTATCGGTCACCCCGGCCAGGCGCAGCTCCATGAGCAGCCGGATTTTTTGGTTCTGCGGGCTCAAAACAGGCTGGCCATGGCGGACATGGTTCCCTGGTCGGTCAGGTCGATGCACAAGGGCGTCACCGAAATATAGCCGTCGTCCACCGCATGCAGGTCGGTGTCGGTGCCATTGAAGGCGCGCACCTGCTCGACACCGATCCACACATAGGGGCGGCCGCGCGGATCCACCCGTGTCACAAGGTGCTCGGAGAAGCGGCTGGAGCCCACACGCTTGCCCTGGCTGGCCAGGCGCACCCCCTTGACCTGTTCGGGCGGGCGGTCCGGCAGGTTCACGTTGATCAGCACCTCGCGGTTCCAAGGTGCCGCGCAGGCGCGGCGGATGACGTCGCCGGCCAGGGCCGCGCCGGTCTCCCAAGGGATGGCATCGCCGTCGGAGAACTGCTGCGACAGGGCGATGGAGCGCACACCCAGCAAAGTCCCCTCCATGGCCACGGCCACGGTGCCGGAATAGGTGATGTCCTCGCCCATGTTGCCGCCTCGATTGATCCCCGACAACACCAGGTCGGGCGGCCGGTCGGCCATGAATAGCTTGACGGCCAGAAGCACACAGTCGGTGGGGGTGCCGCCCACGGCGAAGCGCCGCTCGCCTCGTGTCTTGTAGCGGATGGGGTCATGCAGGGTGAGGGAATGGCCGGCGCCGCTCTGCTCAGTTTCCGGGGCCACCACCCAGACATCGTCGGTGAGGTCGCGGGCGACGCGTTCAAGAACGGCCAGGCCGGGGGCATCCAGGCCATCGTCGTTGGACACCAGGATACGCGCCTTGGACAGATCGGGGATGGGGTCAAACATCAGTCTTGAGAACCTCTAGCCCGCCCATGTAGGGCCTGAGCGCCTCGGGGACGGTGACCGAGCCGTCGGCGTTCTGACAGGTTTCCAGCACCGCCACGAGCGCGCGCCCCACGGCCAGGCCAGAGCCGTTCAGGGTGGCCACGGGCCGGGTGCCCTTGCCACCACTCTCGGCCGGACGGAACCGGGCGTCCATGCGCCGGGCCTGGAAGCACCCGACATTGGAGCAGGACGAGATCTCCCGGTAGCGGCCGGCGCCGGGCAGCCAGACCTCAATATCGTGGGTGCGCCGCGAGGCAAAGCCCATGTCACCGGTGCACAGCACCACGGTGCGGAACGGCAGACCCAGGCGCTTGAGTACCTCCTCGGCGCAGGCGGTCTTGCGCTCCAGTTCCGCGTCGGCCTGGTCGGGGTGGACGATGCTGACCAGTTCCACCTTCTCGAACTGATGCATGCGGATCATGCCGCGCGTGTCCTTGCCGGCCGCGCCCGCCTCGGACCGGAAGCACTGGGTGAAGGCCGTGAAGCGCAGCGGCAGGTTGGCTTCGTCCAGGATCTGGCCGGCCACCAGGTTGGTCAGCGTGACCTCGGCGGTGGGGATCAGCCAGTAGCCGCCCTCGACCCGGAACAGGTCCTCGGCGAACTTGGGCAGGTTGGCGGTGCCGAGCAGGGGGTCGTCGCGCACCAGGGCGGGGGTATTGACCTCCTGGTAGCCGTGCTCGCCCGTGTGCAGGTCCAGCATGAACTGCGCGAGCGCGCGTTCCAGCCGGGCCAGGGGACCGCGCAGGATGACAAAGCGAGCGCCGGACTGGCGGGCGGCGGTCTCGAAGTCCATGCCCAGGGCCGGGCCAATGTCGAAATGCTCGCGCGGCTCGAAATCGAAGGCACGCGGCGTGCCCCAGCGGCGGATCTCGACGTTGTGATCCTCATCCGGGCCGTCCGGCACCTCGTCGGCCGGCAGGTTGGGGGTGGCCATCAGCAGGTCGCGCATCGCGGTCTCGGCGGCGCCGGTGTCGGCCTCCAGGTCGGCCATCTGGGCCTTGATGGTGGCCACCTCGTCCATGAGCGCCTGGGCGTCGCCACCTTGCTTCTTGACCACGCCGATCCGCTTGCTGGCCTCGTTGCGGCGTTGCTGCAACGTGTTCAGGTCGGTCTGCGAGGCACGCCGGCGCGCGTCCAGGGCCCGCACCCGATCCGACAGCGGCGCCAGGCCACGGCGGGCCAGGCCCCGGTCGAAGGCGTCGAGGTTATCGCGGATCCACTTGGCGTCATGCATGGAAGGTCATCCGTGGGGTCTGGGTCGGATGCGCCGGATCGGGGGCGCGGAAAACGGCGGGGCCGACAGGCCGCCTCCGCCGCCCAGGGGAACCGCCGGGCGCTTCAGCGGCCGCTGTTGAAGTCAGTGTCGGGCGGGCCGTCGTCCTCGTCATCCAGGTCCTCGTCCTCGTCGTCGTGGTCGGCGGCGGTGTCCGGACGATGCCGGCGAGAGGCGCCGGCCTGGGTCGTTGCGGACTCGGGCGGGGCCGTGGCGGGGACGGCGGCGGAGCGTTCGGGGCCGTTGCCGTCGGGCGCGCCGTCCTCATCCTGGTCGCCGAGATCGTCGCCGGTCTCGTCCTCGTCCTCCATCCGGCGGCGGCGGTTGCGCTCCACCAGGCGGCAGGACCAGATGGAGCCCTCGTACAGCAGGATCAGGGGCAGGGCCAGGCCGATCTGGCTGATCACGTCGGGCGGCGTGACGATGGCC
>JANQGN010000221.1 GCA_028277295.1 Rhodospira sp. | reverse complement strand
CCCGCCGCTGGCCGGGGGTGGCCACCCCCGGCCAGCGGCTCAATCTTGCCGATCGAGCCGACCCAAACCATAAGACAAGCAAATCCCGAGCGATCTGGCCCAGATCGCCCTGGAAGATCTTTTGGGGACGATTTGCTTGAAAAACAAATTGTTAGAGCCCGTCCGGAAAGTCTCGGGAACCGCAATATAGTGTGTGCCTGTGCCCGGATCGCATGCCGTATGTGGTGTCTTGCAAGGCTTTCCGGACAGACACTCAGAAATCTCGCAACAGGCCCTGGGAGCCTGTGGGCCGAGGGTGTTCGGAACGGCACCGTCAAGGTCTTGGTGCCACGAGGCATCAATTATGGAGGCTGGCATGCGGAGGGTGATCGAGACCGGCACGGTGCGTCACGATCGGCCGGCGGTCACGGTCACTCGCGCGATGCGGCGGCTCTATCGATGAGCGCCGGGGACGGTGGGAATGCGGAAACCGCAGCATGATGGTTCGGAGACCGGGTCCGCCGCGCGTCCGGCGCGGGCGGGCGAGCGGTCGTGGGTGCGCTGGGTGCCCTGGCTGCTGCTGGCGGCGGTAGCGGTTCCGCTGCCGGCCACGGCGTGGCCCTATTGGCTGTCGGAGGTGGTGATTTCGGTCACCCATCTGCTCGCCGCGCTGGCGGTGGCGCTGGGGGTATGGCTGGCGGTTCGAGGCCGGCGCGGGCTGGCGGCGGTGGCGCTGATTCTGGCCGCGATGAACATGGCCCTGGTGCTGCGTCCGGTGGGCGCGGCCGATGCCCAGGCGGCCGAGCCAACGGCGCCCTGCGCGAAGCCGTTGCGCGTCGTCAGTCTGAATGTACTGCGTGGCAATCAGTCTCCGGTGATTGTGACCGACTACCTGGAGACGGGCGGCTTCGACGTTGTCTTTCTCCAGGAGTACAACGAATGGCACGTATGGCCCTGGATGCTCCAGCACCTGCGCGAGCGGTACCCGTATCAGGTCACCCTGGAAGGGCGCGATGTGGCCATTCTCAGCCGGCTGCCGTTCGTGGAGTCCCGCGTGGACGCGACGCTGGGCGCGGCCCTCGATACCCTTTTCCTGGCCTCGGGGACGATCCATGCGGTCGTTCACGTGCGGGGCCAGGAGGTGGTTCTGGTGTCGGCCCACTTGTCCAGTCCCAAGACCCAGGGTCTGTTCAAGGAACGCAACCGCCAGTTGGCCATGCTCGCTGATGTGTTGTCCGGGCTCGACCGGCCGGTGATCCTGGGGGCCGACCTGAATGGCGTGCGCTGGAACCCGCGTATCGTCGCCTTCCTGAAGGGCGCGGGATTGCGCTATCTGGATCATGGGGTCCTGCCGCCGGTGACGCGGCCCAACTGGCTGCCGGTGCTGGGGGTGCAGATCGACTACGTGGCGCCCAGCGCGGACGCCTTCACCGGCAGGCAGGCCGTGGGGCCCGACGTGGGCTCCGATCACCTGCCGCTGGAGGCCATGCTCTGCCCCACCTGGACCGGGTCGGGATTGCCGGCCGCGAAGGGGTCGTGAGGCGCGCCGACGCGCGGCGGGACGGCACCGGAGCGGCCTGTCCCGCACATACGAAAAGGGGCGCTAAGCCCTTGACTTAACGCCCCTTCCACTGGTCGGAGTGAGAGGATTCGAACCTCCGGCCCCTGCCTCCCGAAGACAGTGCTCTACCAGGCTGAGCTACACTCCGCTGGGTGCGCCCTCCGACGGTG
>JANQGN010000216.1 GCA_028277295.1 Rhodospira sp. | reverse complement strand
GTTCTCGTTCAACATTGACCGCATGATCGCCACCGTGGACCGCTGTCCGTGGTCGGCGCACGCCGGCCTCGCCGCCCCCCGCGGCGGCGGCATGCTGCGTCAGGCGCCGCGGCCGCTGTACACCCCCGAGGAACGCC
This sequence comes from Rhodospira sp., assembly GCA_028277295.1. GTDB lineage: Bacteria > Pseudomonadota > Alphaproteobacteria > Rhodospirillales > Rhodospirillaceae > Rhodospira. The sequence continues at coordinate 3,461 of JANQGN010000216.1, read as the reverse complement.
GCCGCCGTGACGAGACGCCCTGGACCCTGGTGCAGGGCATCCTGGCGCCGCTGCAGTTCGTCGTGTTCCTGGTCAGTCTCTATCTGGTGGTGAACTATCTGCTGACCGGCGAGGGGTATGCGGTCGCCACCGCCTCCATCGTCATCAAGACGCTGGTGCTGTACGCCATCATGATCACGGGGGCGATCTGGGAGAAGGCGGTGTTCGGGCGCTACCTGTTCGCGCCGACCTTCTATTGGGAAGACGTGTTCAGCATGCTCGTGCTGGCGCTGCACACGGCCTACCTGATCGCGTTGTTCCTGGGCCTCATGGGCGACCAGGGGCTGATGATCCTGGCGCTGGCGGCCTATGCCACGTATGTCATCAACGCTGGACAGTTCTTGCTGAAGCTGCGCGCCGCCCGCCTTCAATCCGCTGGCGATGCCGCCGCCCGGGCCGCCGCCCGGGGAGATTCGACGCTCGCCACGGACCGCTGACACATGGCCGACTCCGCCGCCGCCTTCGCCCCGCCGGCTTGCCCCGCCCCCGATGCCGGGGGCACCGGGTACACGGCCGGGGGGCCGGGGCCGTCCGTGCTTGGGGATGTGATTCGGGAACGGGGCCAGCGGTCGGTCTTCTGTGGCCTGACCGGCATCATCTGGCTGCACCGTAAAATTCAGGACGCCTTCTTCCTGATCGTCGGCTCGCGCACCTGTGCCCACCTGATGCAGTCGGCCGCCGGCGTGATGATCTTCGCGGAGCCGCGGTTCGGCACCGCCATCCTGGAAGAGCGCGACCTGGCCGGCCTCGCCGACGCCAACGACGAACTGGACCGCGAGGTCGCCCGCCTGCTGGAGCGCCGCCCCGACATCCGACTGCTGTTCCTGGTCGGCTCCTGCCCCTCCGAGGTCATCAAGCTGGATCTGGACCGCGCCGCCCAGCGTCTCTCCGCCGCCCACGCCGGGCGCACCCGGGTGCTCAGCTACTCGGGCAGCGGCCTGGACACCACGTTCACCCAGGGCGAGGACGCGTGCCTCGCGGCGCTGGTGCCCGGCCTGCCCGCCGAGGCTGCCGACGCGCCGCCGTCGCTGCTGGTGGTGGGCACCCTGGCCGATGTCGTCGAGGACCAGTTCGCGCGCCTGTTCGACGCCCTGGAGATTGGTCCCGTGCGCTTCCTGCCGGCGCGGGGGGCCGACGCCATGCCGGCGGTGGGACCGAACACCCGCATGCTGATGGCCCAGCCCTTCCTGGGCGAGACCGCGCGCCTGCTGGAGCGGCGCGGCTGTGCCCTGCTGCGCGCCCCGTTCCCGCTGGGCGAGGAGGGCACCACCCTGTGGCTGAAGGCCGCCGCCGACGCCTTCGGTGTGGACCCGGCTCGCTTCGACGCGGTGACCGCGCCGGGCCGCGCCCGCGCCCGGGCGGCCCTGTCCCGCCACACCAAGATCCTGGCCGGCAAGCGCCTCACCTTCCTGCCCGACTCGCAGCTCGAGCCGCCCCTGGCCCGATTCCTGTCGCGGGAACTGGACATGACCCTGGTCGAGGTCGCCACCCCCTATGTGCACCGCTCCCTGCTGGCCGCCGACCTGGCGCTGCTGCCCGAGGGCACACGCCTGGTCGAGGGCCAGGACCTGGAGCCGCAGTTGGACCGGGTGCGCGACACCCGGCCCGACCTGGTGGTCTGCGGCCTGGGTCTGGCCAACCCGCTGGAGGCCCAGGGCATCACCACCAAGTGGGCCATCGAGCTGGTGTTCACGCCCATCCAGGGGTACGACCAGGCGGGCGATCTGGCCGAACTGTTCGCGCGGCCGCTGACGCGGTCCGCCCTTTTGAAAGTCTAGGGGTGAAGGTCTGAGCCATCATGCGGCTGACCGTCTGGACATACGAAGGCCCACCTCACGTGGGCGCGATGCGCGTGGCCACCGCCATGGAGGGGGTGCACTACGTGCTGCACGCGCCCCAGGGGGATACCTACGCCGACCTGCTATTCACCATGATCGAGCGCCGGGATCATCGCCCGGCGGTCAGCTACACCACCTTCCAGGCGCGCGACCTGGGCGCCGACACCGCCGAGCTGTTCAAGCGGACCGTGCGCGAGTCGGTGGCGCGGTTCAAGCCGCAGGCGCTGCTGGTGGGCGCCTCGTGCACCGCCGAGTTGCTGCAGGACGACCCGGGTGGGCTGGCGCGCACCATGGACCTGCCGGTGCCGGTGGTGCCGCTGGACCTGCCGTCCTACCAGCGCAAGGAGACCTGGGGCGCCGCCGAGACGTTCTATGCCCTGACCCGGGCCATGGCGGCGCCGCACGCGCCGGCCCCCGGTGCCCAGCGGCCGGCGCGGTCCGAGGGAACGCCGCCGTCCTGCAACATCCTGGGGCCGGTGGCGCTGGGCTTCCGCCACCGCGATGACGTGCTGGAGGTCACCCGGCTGCTCACCCAGTTGGGCGTGCGCGTCAACGTGACCGCCCCCATGGGCGCCAGTCCCGCCGACCTGACCCGCCTGGGCCAGGCTGACTTCAACGTGGTGCTCTATCCGGAGATCGCCGACACGGCGGCCCGCTGGCTGGAGCGCGCCTTCAAGCAGCCACGCACCAGGACCGTGCCCATCGGCGTGGGCGCCACCCGCGACTTCGTGCGCGAGGTCGCCGATCTGGCCGGGGTGGACGCCGGACCGGTGCTGGCTGGCCTGGCGACGCGGCTGCCGTGGTATTCGCGCTCGGTGGACAGCACCTACCTCACCGGCAAGCGCGTGTTCATCTTCGGCGATACCACCCATGTCATCGCCGCCGCCCGGGTGGCGGCCGAGGAGATGGGCTTCCAGGTGGTTGGCCTGGGCACCTATGCCCGCGAGTTCGCGCGCGACCTGCGGGCCGCCGCCGCCCAGTATGGCGTCGACCCGCTGATCACCGACGACTACCTGGAGGTGGAGGCGGCCATCGCCGAGGCCCACCCGGATCTGGTGCTGGGCACGCAGATGGAGCGCCACGTCGCCAAGCGCCTGGGGGTGCCCTGCGCGGTCATCTCCGCCCCGGTGCACGTCCAGGACTTCCCCGCCCGCCATGCCCCGCAGATGGGGCCGGAGGGCGCCAACGTGCTGTTCGACACCTGGGTCCATCCCCTGATGATGGGCCTGGAGGAGCATCTTCTCGGCATGTTCCGCGAGGACTTCGAGTTCCACGCCGAGGCTGGCCCGTCCCATCTGGGCGCGATGGGGGGCGCGCCACGTCCGACTCTCGAACCCGTGCCCGATATCTCCCCCGACCCGCCCGCCGGCGCTCCGCGGTCCTTGTCCTCTTCCTCTTCAGACGCCTCTCCTTCCGCGACCGCCGAGCCTCCACCCGACTCTTCCTCCGGGGACCCCGTCTGGGCCGCCGACGCGCAGCGCGAACTGAACAAGATCCCCTTCTTCGTTCGGGGCAAGGCGCGCCGCAATACGGAGCGGTTCGCCGCCGAACGGGGCCTCGCCACGATCACCATCGAGACGTTGT
>JANQGN010000211.1 GCA_028277295.1 Rhodospira sp. | reverse complement strand
TGCCGGGCATCGTCGGCGGCGTGCTGCTGGCCGTCAGCCGGGCCATCGGCGAGACCATGATCGTGGTGATGGCCGCCGGCCTGGCCGCCAACCTGACCGCCAACCCCTTGCAGGCGGTGACCACGGTCACGGTGCAGATCGTCACCCTGCTGGTCGGCGACCAGGAGTTCGACAGCCCCAAGACCCTGGCGGCCTTCGCCCTGGGCCTGGTGCTGTTCGTCATGACGCTGATGCTGAACATCGTCGCCTTGCACGTGGTGCGGAAGTACCGGGAACAGTACGAATAGGCCGGGCCGGCCGCGCCGTCCGCCGCCGCGGGGCCTTGGCTTCCCCCGGCATGACGGCTCGGCTCCCAGGAGCGGACGGCCTGCCGCCGTCCCGATCCGCGGTCGCGCCCCACCGGAAGTGAGAGGACCCATGAAGCCGGAGTCCGGGACCATCAACACCCCCACACAGAAGATGCGTGCCACGCTGCGCCGCCGCTATGCCGCCGAAAGGCGGTTCCGGGCCTATGGCATCATCGCCATCCTGCTCGCCCTGGCGATGCTGGTGACGCTGTTCGTCACCATCGTCGGCAACGGACTGGGCGCCTTCGTGCAGCATACGGTGCGCCTGGACATCTCGATTTACCCGCAGGACATCGATCCAGAGAACGAAACCGACCTCGAGGCGCTGGCCCGGGCCAACTATCAGTCGCTGGTCAACGACGCCCTGTACTCGCTGTTCCCGGATGCCACGACGCGGCGGGACAGGAAGGACCTGCGCGCGCTGATCAGCCCGGACGCGAAGTTCGTCGTGCGCGACATGGTCCTCGACGACCCCTCGCTGATCGGTCAGCGTGTCAGCATCCGCGTGCCGCTGGCCTCGGAGTTCGACCAGGTCCTGAAGGGGAACGTGGATCCCGCCGTCGACTTCCGGGCGATGAGGGAGGGCATCACCGAGATCCCCTGGTCCCTGCCGGCCGGCGAACGCCTGATCTCCGACGCCCAGGCCGGCTACCTGCAACAGCTCATGCGGCAGGGCGAGATTGAGGGATCGTTCAATCGCTGGTTCTTCACGAACGGCGACAGCCGCAATCCCGAAACGGCCGGCATCTGGGGTGCGGCCGTGGGCTCGTTCTTCACCCTGCTGGTGACCCTGGCCCTGTCGTTCCCCATCGGCGTGGCGGCGGCCATCTATCTGGAGGAGTTCGCGCCCAAGAACCGCCTGACCGATATCATCGAGGTTAACATCAACAACCTGGCGGCCGTGCCGTCGATCGTCTTCGGCCTGCTGGGTCTGGCGGTGTTCCTGCAGTTCTTCGGCCTGCCGCGCTCGGCGCCCCTGGTCGGCGGCATGGTGCTGACGCTGATGACCCTGCCGACCATCATCATCGCCAGCCGCGCCGCCCTGAAGTCGGTGCCGCCGTCGATCCGCGAGGCCGCCCTGGGCGTGGGTGCCTCCAAGCTGCAGTGCATCTTCCACCACGTGCTGCCGCTGGCCATGCCCGGCATGCTCACCGGCACCATCATCGGCATGGCCCAGGCCCTGGGCGAGACGGCGCCGCTGCTGATGATCGGCATGGTGGCCTTCGTGGTGGACGTGCCGGGCTCGCCCATCGATCCCGCCACCGTGCTGCCGGTGCAGATCTACCTGTGGGCGGACAGCCCCGAGCGGGCCTTCACCGAGCGCACGTCGGCGGCCATCATGTGCCTTCTGGGCTTCCTTATCCTCATGAATGCGGTGGCCGTGCTGCTGCGCAAACGCTTTGAACGACGGTGGTAATGACCATGCTGGACCAGCAGACCCAGACCGGGCAGGCCGTGCAATCCCCCGAAAACACGGCCGGAAACCCCTTGGTGGACGGCGGCGTCAAGGTGGCCGCGCGCAACGCGAATGTGTATTACGGCTCGAAGCACGCCATCAAGGATGTCAGTCTCGATATTGCTCCCAACGAGGTGACCGCCTTCATCGGGCCGTCGGGGTGCGGTAAGTCGACGTTCCTGCGCTGCCTGAACCGGATGAACGACATCATCGATATCTGCCGGGTGACCGGCGACATCCGCCTGGACGGCGAGGACATCTACGACCGCAAGGTGGACGTGGTGCAATTGCGCGCCCGTGTCGGCATGGTGTTCCAGAAGCCCAACCCGTTTCCCAAGTCCATCTTCGAGAACGTCGCCTATGGTCCGCGCATCCACGGACTTGTGTCGAACAAGGACGAACTTGAAGAGGTGGTGACCACCAGCCTGGAGCGCGCCGGCCTCCTCAATGAGGTGCAGGATCGCCTGGAGTCGCCGGGCACCGGGCTGTCCGGCGGTCAGCAGCAGCGCCTGTGCATCGCCCGCGCCATCGCCGTCAGCCCCGAGGTGATCCTGATGGACGAGCCCTGCTCGGCGCTCGACCCCATCGCCACCGCCAAGATCGAGGAACTGATCGACGAACTGCGGCAGAACTACACCATCGTTATCGTCACCCACTCCATGCAGCAGGCGGCGCGCGTCTCTCAGCGTACGGCGTTCTTCCATCTGGGCAACCTGGTGGAGATGGGCGACACTGAAACGATCTTCACCAACCCGGAACACAAGCTGACGCAGGGCTACATCACCGGCCGCTTCGGCTGATCTCGGCGTCCGGTGACCAGACCGGGATCCGTGAGGACCATCCGGACCATCAGGAAAGGCACTCCCCTTGGAAGCGGCCAGCAGTGACCATATCGTTCGCTCCTTCGACGTCGAGTTGCAACGGCTGTCGGACACGGTGGTGCGGGCCGGCGGGCTGGTGGAGGCGCAGTTGAACGACGCCATGCAGGCGCTGATCCGCCGCGACAGCACCCAGGCGGCCGAGGTTGTGGCCGGGGACGCCCGCGTGGATGCCCTGGAGCAGGACATCCATGACCATGCGGTGCGTCTGCTGGCGTTGCGCCAGCCGGTGGGCGAGGACCTGCGGGCCATCGTTGGCGCCCTGAAGATCGCCGGCGACCTGGAACGCATCGGCGACTACGCCGCCAACGTGGCCAAGCGGGCCGTCGTGGTCAATCAGGCGCCGCCGGTGCGGGCCGTGACCGCGGTCCCGCGCATGGCCCGGCTGGCCCAGGAGATCGTCAACGACGTCCTCGACGCTTATGTGGAACGGGACGTGGACCGGGCCATCGCCGTGTGGCGGCGCGACGAGGAGGTGGACGAACTGCACACCAGCCTGTTCCGCGAACTCGTCACCTACATGATGGAGGACCCGCGCAACATCACCCCCTGCACGCATCTGATGTTCATCGCCAAGAACATCGAGCGCATCGGTGATCACGCCACCAACATCGCCGAGATCATCTACTACCTGGTTCAGGGGCGACCCCTGAAGGACAGCCGGCCGAAGGGAGCGCAAGGTCTGGGTGACCTGCCGCCACCGACCGGCGGCGGCGAGACCTGATCCCTGCCCTCACTTCTTCTCCCATGACGACGAGCCCGGACGGAGCGGCGCCGCCAATGGAAACCATGAAGCCCATGGTCATGATCGTGGAGGACGAGACCGCTCTGGTCACCGTGCTCCGCTATAACCTCGAAAAGGAAGGCTACCGGGTCTGTGAGGCGGGCGACGGTGAGGAAGCCCTCACCATCTATGCCGAGAGCGAACCGGACCTGGTGTTGCTGGACTGGATGCTGCCGGCGCTGTCGGGCATCGAGGTCTGTCGACAGTTGCGCCGCAAGCCGGGCGCTCGCACCGTGCCGATCATCATGCTGACGGCGCGCGGCGAGGAGGTCGACAAGGTGCGCGGTCTCAACACGGGGGCCGACGACTACATCACCAAGCCGTTCTCGGTGCCCGAGCTGCTGGCGCGCGTCAAGGCGCATCTGCGCCGTGTGCAGCCGATGCAGCCGAAGGGGGTGCTGGAGTACGAGACGGTGACCATGGACCTGGGCGCGCACCGGGTCACGCGCGCCAGCCGCCATGTCCACCTGGGGCCGACCGAGTTCCGGCTGCTGCGCTTCCTGATGCAGAATCCGGGCAGCGTGTTCTCGCGCGAGGCGCTGCTCAACGCCGTCTGGGGGCCGGACATCTATGTCGAGCCGCGCACCGTGGACGTGCATATCCGCCGCCTGCGCAAGGCCCTGAACGGTCACGGCGAGAACGACCTGATCCGCACCGTTCGCGCGGCCGGCTACGCCCTGGACGCCACCGCCGCCAGCGAGTGAGACCAACGGCACCTGACGGTGACTCTTGCGGTGACGCGCAGTGCGCTCGACCGCCGTGTCATGGCGGGCAGCGCACCGCCTCCTGGTGGACCGGTGCGCTGCGCCCCCGCCGTTTCCTCGATGGGGAAACGGCGCAAACCAGAGTCGCGGCTTCCCGATGGGAAACGTCACCAACCAAAGCCGGCCCGCCTTGCAAGCAAGGCGGGCCGGGGCGCGAGCGCACCCTACATGCTGCCTTTTTTCACGCAGGGAGAGGCTCAAGGTCATGAGTTCGGCCGACAACAAGGATGACCCCTGTCGTCGGCCGGGGGGCGCGTGTCACAGCGATCGCCGCAGGCGCACCACGTCGGTGCCATCGGCGCGCACCCGGTGGCGCATGCCGATGGGGACGAATCCCCGCTTCAGCATCAAGCACAACATGGTTGGGTTGTCGGCGAAGACATCAGCCTCCACGCTGACAAAGCCCAGCGCGCGGGCCGTGTCCAGACCCCGCTGGATCAGCGCCGGGCCGATGCCCTGACCGTGCCAGTCGGGCCGCACGCCCAGTCCCAGGAGTTCGAACCCCATCTGGTCGGCGATGGTGACGGCCAGCAGGCCGACAATGGTGCCGTCGGCGTCGCAGGCGCGGAAGATCCGGCCGCCGCTCGGCTCCGCCAACCAGGCGCGCACCATGGCGTGCGTGACCGGGACCTGGCTGATCGACAGGAACCGGCGGTTTTCCTCGGCGTTCCAGATGTCGACAAAGGCGGCTTCCAGGGCCTCGGTCCCTTCTGTTTCCAGGTGGGCTTCTTCAAGAGTATAGGGACGCACGATCGGCGGTCCTTTCCGTCATGGGTGATGGGGCGGCGCCTGGCCCCGGCAGGATTTCGCGCATCACGTCGGTCAGGCGGGGCGGCCCACCCAGCCGGTGGCGCCACTCGCGCGGATAGCCCAGCGAGACCTCCTCGAAGCGGGTGCCGTCGCGCCAGTCGGTACGGGGCACGTGCTGATGTCCGGTCACCACCACGGCGGCATTGTAGCGCCGGTGCCAATCCTCGGTGGCCACGGTGCCACACCAGGGCGCCAGGCGGGGCACCCGGCGGATGAACAGCAGGTCGCGGCGCAGCGGGAAATGGTTGACCAGCACGGTGCGCGCGCCAGGGGGCAACGCCGCCAGCCGGGTTTGGGTATGATGCAGGCGCGCGTGGCACCACGCCGGCCGGTCGGCGTGCGGGGCCGGCGACAGGCGAGTCTCGTCGGCGCACAGGGCGTGCCCCTCCATGGCCCAATCGCGCATGGCCTCCAGCGAGACATGCGCCGGCCGGAAGCTGTAGTCATAGAGCAGGAACAGCGGGCAGACCACCACGGGGCCGTCTCCGGGGCCGACCATGGGGGGCGCCGGCCCCGGCCAGAGGGGATAGGGGTCCTCGGGGGTGAGCACCCCGTGGGCGCGGGCCAGGGCCACCAGGGCATCATATTTGGCCAGACCGCCCAGGGACTGGCCGTCGGTCTCCTGCGTTGTCCAGAGTTCGTGATTGCCGGGCACCCAGAGCACGCGCGCGAACCTGGGGACCAGCACCTCAAGGGTTTGGGCCAGGTGCCCCAGGGACTCGCCCACGTCGCCGGCCAGGATCAGCCAGTCGTCGGGGTGTGGCGGAACGTCGGCGAGAACGGCCCGGTTCTCCGGGTGGCCGAGGTGGATATCGCTGATAGCCAGCAGGCGCACGGATGGGGGTCTCCCGATGACCGTCGGACGGGCGGGCGGCCAGGCGCCCTTTCTCCATATTAAAGGCAGGTTTTGCCAGAAGGGGACCGTTTCGTTGATCGGGGCCGCATTTCGATCTACATATTGAGATGCGGTTGGGAGGGCTGCCGTTGCGGTCCGCTGGGCGTTTCCCACCCGGCCGCCTTTCTTGGTCTCGGAGGCATCGCGGGTCGCGCCGCCGGGGTATGGTGCCTGTCGACTCGTGTTGAGGCCGACGCAAATCTCCTTCCCCCACGGGACCGCGCGGTCTAGGCTTGCCCCATGCTGATCGTCGCTGTCGCCAACACCAAGGGCGGGTGCGGGAAGACCACCGTGGCGACCCATCTCGCCGCCCATTTCGCCATCAAGGGGCTGCGCACCGGGCTGGCCGACCTGGACCGCCAGCAAAGCGCCCGGGCCTGGCTGGACCGGCGGCCGACGGAGGCGGCGCCCATCGCCGACGTCGACCTGGACGTGGCCGCAGGCAAGACCCCGAAGTCCCTTGGCAAGCGGCTCGACCGTCTGGTGGTCGACTGCCCGGCGGCGATGACCAAGGACACGGTCAAGGACGTGGTGCGCCAGGCGGAGACCATCGTTGTGCCGGTACTGCCCTCGACCTTCGACGAGGACGGCACGCTGCGCTTCCTCAAACACCTGATGAAACTCAAGACCGTGCGCACGCATCGGCGGGACGTGACCTTCGTCGCCAATCGCGTCCGCGCCCGCACCCGGGCCGCCGACCGTCTGGAGGCGTTTCTTGCTGGCCTGGAGTTCCCTATTGCCGCCCGCCTGCGGGATAGCCAGATGTATGCCAACGCGGTGGCCGGGGGCCTGACGCTGTTCGAAAGCGGTGGGGTCCGCGCCCAGCCCTTGCGCGACGAGTGGGCGCCGCTGTTCGCCCTGCTGGAACAAGCCGTGGAGCCCGCCAAGACGTGACGGCCTCAAGAATCGGACGGTGGGGGCGCGTCGCGCGCGGTTTGGTGGCGCTGCTGGCGGTGGCGGCCGTTGTCGCGGCCCTGTGGCACCTGGCCGCCCCCTGGCGTGGGCTGGCGGTCGAAGGCCACCGGGTGGGTGATACGCCGGTGACCGTGGTCCGTCCGGCGTCCCTGGAGGCGCCGGCCCCGGTGGTGGTGATCATCCCCGGGTTCGCGGGGTCGCGCCAGCTCATGCGCGGCTACAGCCTGGCCCTGGCGCGGGCGGGCCTGATCGCCGTCGCGTACGATACGCTTGGCCATGGCCGCAATCCCCAGCCGTTATCCGGCGACCTGATGGATCCCGAGGGGGCGACGCGCTTCCTGCTGGCGGAACTGGACCGCGTCGCCGCCTTTGCCCGCGCCCTGCCCGGCGGTGATGGCCGGCTGGGGCTGGTGGGGCACTCCATGGCCTCCAACCTGGTGGTGCTCCAGGCCCGGCGTGATCCCTCGGTGGTCGGTACGGTGGCGGTGTCCATGTACGCTCCCGCCGTGGGACCGGACGGACCGGGCCGGCTTCTGGTCCTCGATGGTGAATACGAAAGCGCCTTCCTGCATCAGGAGGGCCTCAAGGCCGTTGGCATGATCTCGGACCCGGAGCCGCCGCGCGCCGGGATGACTTACGGCGCCTTCGACGAAGGCACGGCGCGGCGCTATGATCTGGTTCCGGGCGTCGGACACGTCGGCGTGCTGTTCGCGCCCGAGGCCCTGGCCTCCACCGTGGCCTGGCTGGAGCGCGCCTTCGGCCGGGCGGAGGGCGACGGATCGGTGAGCGAGGACACGCCGCCGTCCCCGGTGCGTCAGCCCTGGATCCTGCTGCTGCTGGCCGGCATCGTCGCCCTCGGCTGGCCGCTGGCGGCGCTGCTGCCCCGGGTGACGGAGCGGCCGCCCGGCCCGGGCCTGCGCTGGCGGGAGCTGTTGCCCGTGGCCGTGGCGCCGGCGGTGCTCACGCCGCTGATCCTGTGGCCGCTGCCCACCGATCCCCTGCCCCTGCTGGGCGGGGACGACCTGGCGGCGCACTTCTTCGTCTACGGCGTGATCACCGCGTTGGGGGCGGGCGCGGTGATGTGGCGACGGCGCGGGCGGTCCGAGCCGGCGCCACCGGGCGCGGCGGCGCCCAAGCCTGGGCCGGTGCGATGGGGGGCGCTGGCGCTGTCCATCGTCGCGGTCACGATCTACGCCATCGGTGCCCAGACCCTGGTGCTGGATGGGGTCTTGATGGCCTTCCTGCCCTTCGGCGAGCGCTGGGCGTTCCTGCCCTGGCTGGTGATGGGCGTGCTGCCGTTCTTCGTGGTCGACGCCTGGCTCATCCGGGGCGCGGGCCGGCGCGGTGGTGCCGGGCTGTTTGGGGCGGGGCTGCTCACGCGGGTGCTGTTCCTGGCGTCCCTGGCGGCGGCCATCGCCCTGGAGGCCGATCGCCTGTTCTTCATGGCGGTGCTCGTCCCCGTCCTGGTGGCCGCCTTCCTCACCAATGGCCTGTTTGCCCGCTTCGCCATCGCGCGGACCGGGCATCCCCTGGCCGGGTCCATTCCCGCCGCCCTGGCGGTGGCCTGGACCATCGCCGCCGCCTTCCCCATGGTTGCCGCGTGAGCGGGTGCGAAAAGCTTTTTTGTGCGACGCACAAAAATGCGGTTGACATGGCTCCGGAACGATCTACACTGACGGGTATGTTGCACTGCAACATTCTGGGTGAACCGGTCGGCCGAACCTTGCGGGGTCGGTCGCCGCTGGCCCTCGGACCTCGCGTTTCATCCCCCGGCATCACCACCGCCGCCGAGGGCACAAGAAAGGTTAAAGGAAAGGACCCCGTCATGATCAAGACCGTCGACGACCTGATCGCCTTCAACAAGGACAACATCGAGGCCATGACCGCCGCCAACCAGGTGATCGC
>JANQGN010000186.1 GCA_028277295.1 Rhodospira sp. | reverse complement strand
GTACGCGCCGGACTGGCGCTGGCTGCACGTGGGCGAGATGATGATCTTCTACCTGCTGCCGGCCCTGGTCATCACCTTCTACTTCAACAACTGGCCGCGCAACGGCAGTCCGACGTTTCGCATCGCGGTGCGGACCGTCGTTACCCTGGTGGCGGCCATCGCCCTCTACTGGCTGTACTACAACACCAGCCATCTGTTCCTGGGCACTCAGAAGGGCTTCAGTCATCCGCAGCAGTTCCCCATGATCCCGACCATTTGGATGATCAATATTATGTTGATCAACCATTGGTTCATGGACAACTGGCCCGGATGGAAGATCGCGCCGGCGACCCGCACCGTGCCCAGCGACGCCAAGGAGCCCGGCGCCGCACCCACCATGCAGCCGGCCGAGTAGGTCGAGGAGGTGGTCATGAGTAGCTACGCCAAGGGCCTGGTGGCCGGCATTCCCATCGGCATCATCCTGTTCTTCGCCGTGATCTATGCCCTCAAGTGGGCGGGCACGCTGGACGTGATGATGGATTGGTGACGAGTCTCGGGATCGACGGGCGGGGGTGTGACGTCGCCCCCGCCCCACGGGAGTGAACAGAGATGACCGATACATCGCAAGGCTCGAGCGGCGGTCGCCGCGCCTTCCTCCGGGGTGCCGCCGGTGGCACCGCGCTGGGGGCGTTGGGCATGATGGGGGCGTATTCGTACTCGCCCCTGCGCCACGGCCACTTCGCCAAGGACGAGCAGGAGAAAACCGACATCGGCGCCGTCCACTCGCTGAAGGTGACCAACATCTCCGAAACGAGTTGGTTCAACAACGCCGACCTTATTGGTGACATTCGGGGTGCTGGCGGCTTGCTGGTCAACCAGTATCGCTTCAACTGGCCCCCCTTCGCCGACAAGAACGGCAAGCTGGCCGAAGGCTCCTATGCCGACGGTATCAAGCACATCAAGGACGACCTGCCCAACAATCTGGAGCGGGCCTGGGCGTTCCAGATGGACAATGCCGTCCATCCCGAGAACGCGGGTGGCTATGCCGCGTTGCTCGAAATCGAAATGCGTGACGGCAGCACCAAGAAGATCCTGCTGGATTCCGGCTGGTCCTACGACTGGATCGACAAGTCGTTCCAGCGCGAGGGCATCGACACCATGCTGGCCAACGGCGAGATTGACGCCCTTGTCATCTCTCACGAGCACTTCGATCATTTCTGGGGCTTCCCGGTGACCATGAAGTATGCCCCGGATATCGATGTCTATGTTCCCGAGGGCTTCTATGAGGAAGGCTATCAGTACGTGAAGGACTCCGGGCACCGGGGCACCTTGCATGTGCTGAAACCGGGCCTGACGAAGCTCTTCGACGGCGTCGCCATTTACAACTTCGCCATTCCCATCATCACCCGCGTCTACGGCGAGAACTCGCTATATGTGAACGTTGAGGGAAAAGGACTGGTGTCGGTGACCGGCTGTTGCCACCAGGGCATTATTCGCTTCGCCGAGACCGCCTTGCAGGAAATCCAGATGGAAAAGCTGTACGGCATCTATGGCGGTCTACACATCAGTCCGTTCGACGACTGGGACCCGAAGTACGACGATTTGGTGTTCACCCTCGGTGATTATGGCTTTGAGAAGATCGGCGCCAACCACTGCACCGGCCTGTTGACGGTGAAGAAGTTCATTGCCCGGGGCCTGCCGGTGGTTCAGGGGACGGCGCGCTTCGGCAGCAAGGACCCGGTCTACCTGGGCAATGGCGACCAGATCGGCTTTGGCGTTGACGTGGCCTTGATGAGCCCAGCCAGCGCCCACTTGTCCGGGTCGGCTGGCGCGCCCGCCAGCGGTGACGATGACGGCAGCGTGAAGGGGGCGACGTACTGAGCCATGACACACCGGCATCTCGGGGCCGCCCTGGCGGCCCTGGGGCTGCTGGCCGCCCCCACCGGGGCGGCGGCGGCCGACATCACCTTCGCGGCCGTGGGCGGGCCGCCATCCATCGCCAAGGCCAGTACATTCGTCGGACTTCTGGGCAGCCTGACCGACCAGCACACCGCGTCCGTGGTGGTCGTGGCCCCCGAGGATCTTCGGGACACCTTGGCCAGTGGCCGGGCACAGGTGACCTTCGACGTTGATCCCGCGGTTGAAGACTTCGCGGCCTTCGAAGCCGCCGGCCTGGTGGACCTGGGGCCCAACCAGATGGGGGCGCTGCCAGAGCGCCACACGCTGGTGACCCGGGACCTGATGGAGGTGGCGCCCGAGGTGGTGGAGTTCCTCAACCTGTTCTTCGTTTCGGGGTCGCGTCTGGATGAGATGGCCGCGCTGGTCGAGGGCGACGCCATTCCCGAAGAAAAAATGTCAAGCTGGCTGACCGCCAACGAGCCGTGGATCCGCAACATGCTGGCCCTGTGCCCCGAGTTCAGTTCCGGGGCTTGTGAAAGCGGCGAGGGCGCGCGGCCCTTCAAGGCCAAGGACTGGTATGGCACGCCCGAGGCGGATCGCTAATCGGGTTGTGACCAAGACACACACACGGATCGCCCCTTCTTTCCGATCGGACACAGGGGGAAGAGGGGCGATCCCTTCACTCATCCGCGAACCGCGCCGCGATCCCCTTGAAGGCATCCTCGCGGCGGGTCAGAGCCTCGACCACGGCCGGGTCGAAGTGCGTGCCGCTGCCCTCGCGGATCATGCGCATGGCGTCGTCATGCGTGAACGCCGGCTTGTAGACACGCTTGCAGATCAGGGCGTCGTAGACATCGGCCACGGCCATGAGGCGCGCGGAGAAGGGAATGTCCTCACCCTTGAGCCCGCGCGGATAGCCGCTGCCGTCCCACTTCTCATGGTGCCCGCCGGCAATGTCGCAGGCCAGGCGCAGGAAACCGATCTGGTCGAGGTCGCTGCCCGCGGCGGCGGCCAGCAGGGCGTCGCGGCCCAGGTCGGCGTGGGTCTTCATGATGTCGAACTCGTCGGGCGTCAGCTTGCCCGGCTTCAGCAGGATGGCGTCTGGAATGCCCACCTTACCGATGTCGTGGAGCGGCGCCGACTTGAACAGCAACTCGATGGTGTCCGCGTCCAGATGCGCGGCGAAGCGCTCGTGGTCTGCCAGCGCCTCGGCCAGAACCTTGACATAATGCTGGGTTCGTCTGATGTGGTTGCCGGTTTCGTTGTCGCGGGTCTCGGCGAGTGAGGCCAGGGCGCGGATGGTGACGTCCTGCGTCTGGACAACCTGGCGGGTGCGCGCCATCACCTCCCGGGTCCTGTCGTGAACCTCTTGCTCCAGCACCTTGTTGTAGTCTTGCAGCACCCGGTTGGCCTCGCGCAGCCGCAGATGGGTGCGCACGCGGGCCAATGCGACCGGCGGCGAGACCGGCTTGGTGAGGTAATCCACGGCACCCAGGGCGAACCCCTTGGCCTCGTCCTCGACCTCGCCCATGGCGGTGACGAAGATGACCGGGATGTCCGCGTAGTCGGGTGTCGCCTTCATGATCTCGCAGACCCGATGGCCGTCCATACCCGGCATCATCACGTCAAGCAGCACCAGATCGGGCAGCGGTCCGATCCGCAGCCGCTCGAGTGCCTGTTCGCCGTTCTTGGCCACGCTGAGGGCGTAGCCAGGGCCGAGCAAATCCACCAACACCTTGATGTTCAAGGGCTCATCATCGACCACCAGGATTCGTGGCTTGTGATGGCCGCCGCTGGCGTCGGGGCGAGCGGCGGGGTCCAGGGTGGTCTGGGTCCTCATGGCCTGAATGTCCCCCTCGATCAGGGCGTGGTGGTGGCGCTGGAGGTGGCGGCAAGGGCGTCGGCCAGCGGTCCAAGCGCCGCCAGGGCATCATCGAAGTCGAACCCACCGGCGGCGGCGAGAACCGCTTGGGCCTGATGCTTCTGGGACGGAGCGACCGCGGCCACCAGTTCCTCGGCCGTGGCTTCGGCGGCCGGGTCGGCGCCGGTCAACTGCCCGCGCAGGGTCGCGACCAGGGCGTTCAGATGGTCCGCGTCGGCAGGCGGCTCACTGGACTCGGCGTCTCTATCGATGGGCGTTGGGGCGGTCTGGTCCAGGGTCAGGATCGCGCGCAACAGGGGCTGCATGGACGTGGTCAGCCGATCCACCAGCTCTTGCGCGGGTGGTTGTCCGCTTTTGAGGGCATCCTCCAGGGTGGCGGCGCGGCGCGACACCTCGGCGGCGCCGATGGTGGCCGCGGTGCCCTTCAGGGTGTGGGCCATCAGGCGGGCCTCGTCCAGACGGCCGGACTTGCACGCCTGATGAAGCACGAACATCTGCACACCCTGATTTCGGCCAAAGTCCAGGAGCAGGCGGCGCAGCAGGTCCACGTCGCCACTGACCGAGCGCAAGGCCTGACGCACGTCCAGAACGTCCAGGATATCCTTGCTAAGGCTGTGGAGGGTGGCGGTCTCGGACTCCGCCGTCTCCGACGACGCCTCTTCGTCGGCCATGGCGAAGTCGCGATTGAGCCAGCGGGCGAGGGTCGAGAAAAGCTCAGGCGGATGGATTGGCTTGGTTATGTGGTCATTCATGCCACTGGCCAGGCTGCGCTCGCGGTCGGCGGCCATGGCGTGGGCAGTCATGGCGATCACCGGCAGGTCACGCAGGGAGTCGCGGGCGCGCAGGCGCCGGGTGGTCTCGTGACCGTCCAGCCCGGGCATTTGAATGTCCATCAGCACAGCGTCGTAGGTGTGGTGGTCGAGCAATGCCAGCGCCGCGTGGCCGGTGTCGGCGACGGTCACCTCGATTCCGGCGTTGCTCAGAAGCTCTTGAGCCACCTGCTGATTGATGGGGTTGTCCTCCACCAGCAAGACCTGGGCGCCCGCCAGGCTGCCTCGCGTCGCGGGGGGATGGTCAAGGCGCGACGCCAGGGCATCCCGTTGCCCGGTCAGACGCAGGATGGCCGCGCGCAGGCGCCATTCAGTGACCGGTTCCTCCAGTCGGTCGACCCCGGATCGACGGGCGCGTCCCCGCACCGGCATGGTGGCCGGATCCTCGATGACAATCGTTGGCGGCACGCCGGCCCGGGTCAGCAGGCGATCGGCGATGGCATAGCCGGTGGCGTCCCTGAGTGTGCCATCCACGACCAGCAGGGCCGGCGTGGGCCGGGTGCCGGCGCGACACGCGGTCAGGACGGCTTGCAGGGCCTGGTCGTCGGCGATCTGCTCGATGTCGAGGCAGCCCAGCCGGCGCAGGGCCAGGGTCACGACGTCCCGTCGGCTCGCCTGAGGCATGAGAATGGCCGCCGGTGCCAGGGTCAGGGACGGCGGCAGCCGGCCCGGGTCCATCGCCCCGTCTGCTGGACGGGTCAGCGGCACCACGACCCGGAAGGTACTGCCCTGTCCGGGGGTGCTGTCCACGTCGATGGCCCCGCCCATGAGGTTAATAATCTGCCGAGAAATGGCCAGTCCCAGGCCAGTGCCGCCGAACCGCCGGGTGGTGGTGTCGTCCACCTGGGTGAAGGCCTGGAACAACTTGCGCTGTTGCTCCTCGCTCATGCCGATCCCCGTATCCTTCACCGCGATCGCGAGGGGCGGGGCCGCGTCGCCACGGGTCCCATCGGTCTCGTCCAGTCCAAGGGTCACGGTAACACCGCCGCTTTCAGTGAACTTGACCGCGTTGCCCACCAGGTTGATGAGCACCTGGCCCAGGCGCACCGGGTCGCCGACGATCACATGCGGAACAACGGGGTCCACGCGGATGTTCAGGGGCAGGCGTTTTTCGCGCAGGCGGGGGGTGACGACCGTGGCCACGGTGTCCAGCACCTCGGCGATCCGGAACGGCAGGCACTCCAGGCTCAGCTTCCCGGCCTCGACCTTCGAGAAGTCCAGAATATCATTGATGATCGCCAGAAGGTTTTCGGAGGCGGTTCCAATATTCTCCAGGTAGTCGCGCTGCTTGGGCGACAGCTCTGTTTGCAGCGCCAGGTGCGTCAGGCCGATCACCGCGTTCATCGGCGTGCGAATTTCGTGGCTCATGTTGGCCAGGAAGGCGCTCTTGAAGCGGCTGGAT
>JANQGN010000167.1 GCA_028277295.1 Rhodospira sp. | reverse complement strand
CCGAATGCAGGAAAGGCCAGACTGGCCCGCACTCTAGGGCATGGGCTTCGGCGCTGGCAACGGCGGTCCGTCATACCCGGGCGGGGTGATCACCCGGTCCGAACGGACACGCCCGGACAGACCCTGGCGACAAGCCCAGGCCAGCGCGTCCTGCTGGCTGGTGATCAGCGGACGGCCGTTGATCAGGAAGCGGTTGCGAACCAGGTCGTAGGTGACGGTTCCGAGGATGGCCTCGGCGCTGTCCACCCCGAACCACCGCCTTGGCTCGCCCGCGTGCGCCGGCGGCAAGGGCCGCTGTTCGTCGATGTAATCCAGGGCATCCACGGCGATGTGGAAGGTCACGGTGTCGGGCACCAGGGCCTCGAACTGCGACCAACTGGTGGCGTCGGCCGGGACCACCGGACGGCCGCGCACGTCCACCCCGGGCTGGTAGGTGACGTCCGGATCGGGGACGTGCTCCACCAGGCGCCGGCAGACGCGGGCGTCGATCCGCAGCAGGCCGGGCGGGCGCGCGGCCGACCGGGAGGTGTCGGTGGCCGTGGCGGGTGGCACCAGGGGCCGTGGGACCTGAACAGACGGGCCGAAAAGCGGCTGGGGCGCCTGCTGGGCGAGGGCGGGGACCGCGGGCAACACCGCGAAGACGGCCAGGGCGGCTACGGCCAGCGGCGCCCACGGACTCCGGCGAGGGATGGCGATGGTCATGGCGGGATCCCACACGCGCAGAGAATCCGGTGGGGTGAGACTCGACGCCCAACCCGGAGCACCAAGGATGCCAGAGGACCCTTGCCAAGACGTGAACGCGGGCGCTTGGGTCGCGCGGTGGCAGGCGAGCAGGGTTTGCTGGCGATGACTCGAGGTTGTCTTGGTCGCGAAATTTCGGTGTCTCGGCACAATACATGTGGGTCGACCAGGGTGATCTGCCTACACAATGATCAAAATGGCCTGAGTGACCGAAATGCGCGCCGTGATAATGCGGGGGATTGAGATGGTTCGGTTAAAAATGACGTGACTCCGAGCCGGTGTTTGCTTACCGTTCCCAAGCTCAGAAAAAGGGGGCCCCGCGCCACAGGCGCTGGAGCCCGGGTTTAGGGAGGGTATGCCCCGGGTTCAGGGGAAGAGGATCGCCGGGATCGCGTCTTAACGGTCCCGAGATCGGGGCGCGGGCGGGCAGAACCAGCCAAGTAAAATGGTATCCCGCCACGCGCCTATCATGGTCCCGTGCTTTCGAAGAGGGAGGTGCCCCCAAGCGGGCACTTGACAGGGCATCCGCGGACCGATAGCCGGACGACACACGTAGGGCCGACCCATGGGGTCGGCCCTTCGCGTTGGCTCCTTGGCGATCCGGATCAGAACCGCAGCGGCTTGGCCTGCACCACATGCGGCAGGGCCCGCACCGTCTCCAGCGTTGGCGCCGGAACGGGACCATCCACCTGCACCAGGCAGATGGCCTGACCGCCCACCGTGGTCCGGCCCAGGTGGAACGAGGCGATGTTCAGGCCCGCGTCGCCGATGGCCGAGCCCAGACGACCGATGAAGCCCGGCTTGTCCTCGTTGATGGTGTAGAGCATGTCCGGGGCAAGCTCGGCCTCCACCGGGATGTCATTGATGCGCACCACGCGCGGCAGGGTGCCGCCGAACAGCGAGCCCTCGACGCTGCGGGTCTGGCGCTCGGTGGTCACCTCCAGCCGGATGAGGCTGTGATAGTTGCGGCAGCTGTCGCTCTTGGTCTCCTTGACCTCGATGTCGCGCTCGCGGGCGATCACCTGGGCGTTGACCATGTTGACCGAGTCCAGCAGCGGCGACAGCAGCCCTTGCAGCACCACCGAGGTCAGCGGCCGGGTGTTCAGGTCGGCCACATCGCCCTGGTATTCGATGCGCACCGACTTGAGGCCGCTTTCGGTGATCTGGCCAGCGAAGCTGCCGAGCTGCTCGCACAGCTTCATGTAGGGGCGCAGGCGTGGGGCGTCCTCGGCGCTCACCGCCGCCATGTTCAGCGCGTTGGTCACCGCGCCGGTCAGCAGGAAGTCGCTGATCTGCTCGGCCACCTGAAGCGCCACGTTCTCCTGCGCCTCGCTGGTCGACGCCCCCAGATGCGGGGTGCACACCACCGTGTCCATGCCGAACAGCGGGTTGTCGCGCGCCGGCTCCTCGGTGAACACGTCCAGGGCGGCGCCGGCCACGTGACCGCTCTCCAGGGCCGCCTTCAGCGCCGCCTCGTCCACCAGGCCGCCACGCGCGCAGTTGACGATGCGCACGCCCGGCTTCATGCGGGCGATGGCGTCGGCGCCGATGACACCACGGGTCTTGTCGGTCAGCGGCGTGTGCAGGGTGACGATGTCGGCGCGGCGGATCAGATCCTCCAGCTCCACCTTCTCCACGCCCAGGTCGGTGGCCCGCTCGGGCGACAGGAACGGGTCATAGGCGATCACCCGCATGCGCAGGCCGATGGCGCGCTCGGCGACGATGGAGCCGATGTTGCCGCAGCCGATGATGCCCAGGACCTTCCCGTGAAGCTCC
>JANQGN010000157.1 GCA_028277295.1 Rhodospira sp. | reverse complement strand
CAGGTCATCTCCACGGCGCGGAGGGCGGCCGCCGTGTCGGTGGTGAAGAACGGGTTGCCGGTGCCGGCGGCGAAGATCACAACCCGGCCCTTCTCCATGTGCCGCATGGCGCGCCGCCGCACATAGGGCTCGCAGACGGCGGCCATCGGAATGGCCGACTGGACGCGTGTGGGCACATCCACCTTTTCCAGGAAGTTCTGGACCGCCAGCGCATTCATGACAGTCGCCAGCATGCCCATATAGTCCGCGCTGGTCCGGTCCATGCCGCGCGCGGCCTTGGACACCCCGCGAAAGATGTTGCCGCCGCCAATCACCAGGCAGACCTGGACGCCGGTCTCGTGGACCTCCTTGATCTCCTGGGCGAGCCGCTCAACGACTCCCAGATCCAGACCGAAGGCCTGAGCCCCCATCAGGCCCTCGCCAGACAGTTTGAGCAGCACCCGACGAAAGGGGCCGATGCGGGGATCACCCTGGGGCGCCACCCGCGCGGGTCCCGATCCGGAGGCCGGCGCCACCGCCCGCTCCGCATCCTCGGGCATGCCTACCTGCGCGTCTGCGTTCATCGTCGCCTCAATCATGCTGTCCGATGCGGGAGTAAGGGGGCGCGGGCAAAAAGCCCGTGTCAGGCGAGGACCGGCGGGGACGCTCCGTCCCCCGCCCGGTGAGACGGAGCGTCGCGCCTGACGGTACGCGCACACCCTGCAGGAGGACTCCATCGGTCAAGGTCACATGCCGCCGGTATAAGTCCCCAGACTATGGCCGATTTCCGGTCACGACGACACCGGCGGTTTCGCGTTATATCGAAGACCCGTGTCATTGTACCAATGATCATCGTCAAGGGTCGTGACGGGCCGGCGCCAGCGCGTCCCTCGGCGGACGAGTCGCCCTCGCCCGCCGTTAGCGTCAAGCCGTAACCAGGCGGACCGGCGGTCAGGAACCGCCGGCGCGGTCGCCTGGCCAGGGGGCTTACTTGCTCAACTGTTGCGCCACCTCGGCGGCGAAGTCCTTTTCTTCCTTCTCGATGCCCTCGCCCAGATTGAAACGGGCAAAGCCGGTCAGGGCGACGGGCGCGCCGATATCCTTGGCGGCGGCCTCCACAACCTTTTGCACCTTGCTCTCGTTATCCAGGACATAGATCTGCTCTAGCAAGCAGACTTCCTCGTAGTACTTGCGAAGGCGACCCTCGACCATCTTCTCGATAATGTTCTCGGGCTTGCCCGACTCCCGCGCCTGCTCGACGAGCACGGCGCGCTCGCGGTCCAGGGCCCCGGCGTCCACCGCCTCGCGGTTCAGGAACTGCGGCGCGGCGGCGGCCACATGCATGGCCAGGGACTTGCCCAACTCCGCCAGCCTGGTGGCGTCCCCCTCGGACTCCAGCGCGACCAGAACGCCGATGCGGCCCAGGCCCGGACGCACCGCGTTGTGAACGTAGGCGGCGATCACGCCCTGGGAGACCTCAAGCACCTGCGCCCGGCGCAGGTTCATATTCTCGCCGATGGTGGCCACCTGATGGGTCAGTTCCTCGGCCACGGTGCGGCCGGTTTCGGGATAGGGCTTGCCCTGCAGGGCCTCCAGGTCATCGCCCTCGGCCAGCACCAGGCCGGTCAGGGTCTCGACAAGGCCCTGGAAGGTGTCGTTGCGAGCGACGAAGTCGGTCTCGGCGTTCAGTTCCACCACGGCGCCCCGGATGCCCTCGGCGCGCACGCCCACCAGGCCCTCGGCGGCGACCCGGCTGGCCTTCTTGGCGGCGGCCGCCAGGCCCTTCTTGCGCAGCCAGTCGACGGCGGCGTCCACGTCGCCGGCGGTCTCGTTCAGCGCCTTCTTACAGTCCATCATGCCCGCGCCGGTCTTCTCGCGCAGGTCCTTGACCATGGAGGCGGTGATCTCGGCCATGACTCTTCCTCTT
>JANQGN010000692.1 GCA_028277295.1 Rhodospira sp. | reverse complement strand
CCCTATAAAGCGCTTCCTCTTGGCGGAGTAGCTCAGCTGGTTAGAGCAGCGGAATCATAATCCGCGTGTCGGGGGTTCGAGTCCCTCCTCCGCTACCACCATTGCCGTACTTAGCGCCTCGCCGGGCTTACGCTGAGCGAGGTTTACTATTTGGGCCAAATGCCCGTGCACCTTCAGGTGCTTCTGCCCGCGTGCCGCCCCGGGGAAGACCTCGATATAGGCGATCATGGCGCGGACCAACTCTACGGCGGCCCGGGTCTCTTCGTCGTCGCCGCGTAGCGCGGCGACCAAGTCCGCTACCCAAGACCGCCAACGCTCAGCGGTGCCGGGGTGGAGTTCCACCACCTGGGCATCCGCGCGGGTGAGGGAGGCGATTTCGGCGGCGGCCTGATCCCGTTCGCGCTCCATGTCCATAATCCTCATGGCCGTGGCCTTGGTGGCCACACCTTCGGCGATCATGTCCACGATGTGGGTGATCTGCCGATCCAGGTCCGACACGCGCTTCTCTAGCTTGGCCAGCCGTTGACCTTCTTCCTGGCGCAGCCGTCGGCGTTCTTCATGATAGGTCCGGACCGCCAGGGCGACGGCCTCGGGGTCCAACAGGCGCTCCTTGAGTGCCCCAAGCACCCGGTCTTCAAGCTCCCGCCAAGTGATCGACCGGTTGTTGTCGCAAGCGCCGGCTTCCTTGTGCCGTGCGCAGCCCATGTAGTCCCTGGTCTTGCTTACATAACTGCCACCGCAGAGTCCGCACCGAACGAGGCCAGAGAACAGGCTCTTCGGTCGCCGGGCCACGTGAATCGGGTGGTTGGCATGCGCGGCCTTGCGTGCTTGTGCCGTCTCCCAGGTCTGATCATCAACGATGCGCAGGTCTGGCGCCTCGACCACCTGCCATTCCGAGGGCGGGTTGGGCCGCGAGATGCGCCGGCCAGTGTCCGGGTCCTTGACCATGCGCACGCGGTTCCAGACCAGCAGTCCGATATAGGCCTCATTATAGAGGATCCCCGACCGGCGCGATCGGTTGCCATTGATGGTGCTGGCATTCCAGGTGCCGTTGGTCGGCGACGGGATGCCATCACGGTTCAGGCCGGCGGCGATGTCCCGCGCCGAGCGGCCGGACGCATACTCGCGGAAGATACGGCGCACCACGGCCGCCTGGTCCGGATCCATCTCGCGACCGCCCCGGAGCGGCATTCCCCGCGCATCCACCTCGGCCACCACACGGTATCCGTAGGACAGTCCGCCGGCGGATCGGCCGGCGGCGACGCGCCCGGCCTGGCCGCGCTTCACCTTCGCCGCCAAGTTGCGCAGGAATAGGGCCGACATGGTGCCCTCGAGACCCACGTGCAGTTCGGTCACCTCGCCTCCGCCCACGGTATGCAGGGCGACGCCGGCGAAGCGCAGACGCTCGGCAATGTCGGCGATGTCCCGCTGGTTTCGTGAGAGGCGATCCAGGGCCTCGGTCAGCACCAAGTCGAATTGGCGCTCGCGGGCGTCGGCGAGGAGCGCCAGGGCGCGGGGCCGGGACTGAAGGTGGCTGCCGCTGATCGCATGGTCCGAGTAGACGTCCACCACGGTCCATCCGTGTCGATCAGCATGATCACGGCACAGCCGAATCTGGTCCTCAATGGACCGATCGGACTGCAATTCACTGCTGTAGCGCGCGTAGATCACGCATCGCGGCATGGGGCCGTGTCCCCCCGGCGGGCCTCGCTCTCAGTATCATGGTCGCGCCGCGCCGCCGCCCGCGCAAGGGCAATGATCAGCACGCGAAGCTGATCATCGTCCGAGGGGGCTGGGCGCGGCCGGGGCATGTCAGACTGTGCCCCCGAATGGGAGCGAGGGCGGCGCGTTGGCCAGCTTCAAGAGGACGTCGGCGTGGCATGGCTGATCCAGCGGGCACCAGCAGACCAGGTCGCGGCCCCGCAGTTCGGCTCGGATGACCTCGATGGTGGGGGCACGCGGGACGGTCAGGATATCGCCGCAGATGATGTGGAGTTCGCCCGAGTCGCGGTTCTTCCACCCCGGGCGCTCGGCCATGAGGCCCGCCCGGTAATGCAAGTCCGCGTCGTCGGCGCCAGGGAAGATGCGCAGCCAGTCCCGATAGTGGCGCACGGCGGCCTCGCGCCGGCCGGCCTCGTCCGCGCGGCATCCGACGCACGGGGCGGCCCACACGGCCCAGTCACCCCGGATCGGGAACGGGTTGCTCCACCGGCTCGGGCGGCCGACGTAGACGGCGCCTGGGGGCATGCGCCAGCCCGGAGTCCGGAGGCGCTGGATACGGCGCGGCATGCTCATGGGGTGCTCCTCCACCCGTCTTTCCAGATGGTGCCGATGGTCTCGGCGGGCTTGTGCCCAGCCTCCCAAACGAACCAGGCATGGGCGGTGGGCGTGCCGCTGCGGCGGTCCTCTGGCGGGATATCGAAGCGCCAGCAGTGGGTGCGGTCGCCGCACAACCAGATGCGCGCGGGCGGGGTCCGGCGCCACCAATCCCGCCGCGTCTGGCTTTGCCAGCGCCAGCAGCTTGCCGAGCTTGTCGGCGTTGAGAGTGCGTTGGCTGTTCATATCAGGGTCCCCCCAAGAGACTTGGCGAGGGCCTCGGCGAGGCCGGAGGCAAAGCCCATCTCGACGCTGCTGTCCTGGCCGGCGCGGATCATGGCGGCCAGGATGGGCATGAGGATTTCTTTGCGTTGGGTGCCCGCGCGGATGGCCTCCACCAGCCGCCAGGCCAGGGCGCGCCCAAGCTCGTGGTCGAACAGGGGGGCGTCCGACACCGGCACGTGCCAGAACGAGCGGCCGTCGGGCAGATCACGAATGAAGGGGAGGTGGATGGAGACGGGGTCTCCGAAGCGGGCGGACTCCGCACATTTTGCGGGCATGCGTCACCCGCGCGCCGGTCCGAGCCATGGCGTTGCTCCTCTGGCATTCAATGGCCGGAGCATCCGCGCTGTTCAAGGCGCTGACACTCCGGGGGTTGAACACTCGGCCAAAGTCGAGGCCGCGCGCCTTCAGGCTTGCGCCCTGGACATGCGTATGCGGCGCCAGGAGAATGGGCATGAAAAGCCCGCCTGCGGGGCGGGGTCCGCTTGTGCTTGGAGTTGTCAAGCTCCAAGGCCACCGGTACGCCCGCAGGACGGGAGATGCAAGACGAACGGATCGGTTGTTGCCGCCTTTTCGTGCGCCGGATATGGTCGCGGGCCGGGTAGAGGTGCCCGGGATAGATGAAAGGATAAGGCGACGATGATGCGTGTGTGGGGAACAATGATCTTGACGGCTGGGCTGGCGGCGCCGGTGGCGGCCGCCGAACTGCCGACATTCGATTCTGGTGCGCACTGCAAGGAGGTGGCCGCTTTCGGCGGATCGCCGAGCTACATGGTGGAACGTGGTTGCCTGGACATGGAAGAGTCGGCCAAGTCGATCTTGTCGCGGAAAACAATCGAGCCGCAAATCATGGAGCATTGCTCCCAAGTGGCGACCTTCGGGAGCATTGGCAGCTACGCCACCTTGAAAGGGTGCGTTGACATGGAAGAGGCTGCTAAGGCGACCTTGTCGCGACGTACTGTCGAAGCACAGATTCTGACGCACTGCAAACAGGTCGCATCGTTCGGCGGTCCGGGCAGCTACGCCACACTTCTTGGCTGCGTGGATATGGAGGAACAAGCCAGGAGCGGCCTCGGGCAATAGCGCGCCGACCATCCATCAGTCGTCCCCCGGATGCGTGCGGGCGGCGTGGGTGGTGGCCTCGGCCAGGCGCGCGACCGTCGTCATTCGGCGGCCTCGCGGGCCGGCGCGTCGGTGTGCAGGGGGCCGGCGAAGGCCAGGATGGTGCAGGCCACCAGCAAGAGTTGCTCGCCAACGGGCGTACGGGTCTCGCGCCCGAGCGCGATGGTCTCCGCCAGGTGGACGCCTTGGCCCAGTCGATCGCCCCCCACCAGGATCACCTGTCCGTCACCGTCCATCTCGACCAGGATGGAGGCCATCTCGACATGGCCGTGATCGCCGGGGACGCGGACGAGCCAGTGTTGGCGGGCGGGGGAGACGTGCCACCAGCAGGCCTGCGTGCCCTTGATCGCGACGGTCTTTGCCTGCGCTCTTGGGGCGCGATCCAGACACTGGATCACCACCACCTCCTCGCGGAGGGCACCCCCGAAGGCGCCCGTGCCTCGGCCGGAATTGGCGGCGGCGGTCATGGGGCCACCACGGCGCCGGTGCCGGCGCAAGGCATGGCCGCATGGCCGTTGGAGACGCAGGAGACCGGACCGGCGCGCATGGGCAGCACGTCGGCGGGTTCGTCCCCGGGACGAGGGCCGGCGGCGTCGGCCGCGCGGGCGGCGCGGGCCGGTGCCGCGTCGAGTTCGAGTTCGAGTATGATGGCATCGAGCGACGCGGTGGCGAGATCGTCGGCCAGCGCGGCCAAGTCCGCCGGTGTCGGAGGGGCGCCGGACCGGGCGCGGGCGCGCCAATGGTCGGCGAGGGCGTAGAGGGCGGACGATAATCGCATGGCTCTCTCCTCAGTGTCTGTCCGGAAAGCCCTGACAAACACCACATTCGGCGTGCGACCGGGGAAGAGAAACACAATATATTGCGATTCCCGAGACTTTCCGGACGGGCTCTCAGAGCCAACCCACCTGTCCAGAGTCTTGGGGCCAGTTCACCCATCCGTCCGTCAGAATTTCACCATGGCCGTCAGCCGGATGTCTCGTCCCATCTCGTAAAGCTCGGTGTCTTGTCCGCCGCCTCCGGAAATCCAAGCCGGCGTGGATTGATCCATGTACCGCTCGTCGAAGATGTTGTGCACTGACAGAGAGAGTTCGTAGCGCTTGGCGGGACGCCACATCACCGAGACGTCGTGGACGTGGTACCCGGGCAGAACGGGGTAATCCGTGGGCACGTCCGTGACGTCTTGAACCCAGGTGCTGTTCCACCCCAGGCTGAGGTCCCAGGACGGCACCCGGTAGTTCAGGGTCAGGGACAGGCGATCGCCTTTTGGTGAGCCGTACGTGAAATCGCCTGTCGAGATGGGACGGCCACCCAGGTCCATGTCGACGTGGGTGTAGGACAGGCGGGCATCCCATAGGGTCTCCCGATATCCTGCGGCGGCGGTGACTCCGCGTAGTGTCAGGTCATCTTCGTTGCGGCGGTTGAAGGGCGTGCTCTGCTTGCCATCGTAGACAATCCGGTTGTTGACCTTGGTGTGGAATAAGGTCAGGTCGCCGCTCCAGCCGTTCCAAAAGGCCTCGGCGCCAAGTTCGAAAGTGTCGGCGACCTCGCCAGCCACATGGGTGTCGGCATCCGCCACCGAGCCGTTGACCAGCGTCTTGCCGTTGATCGGTCGCGGGCCCTGAAACGCCTGGGACCAGCCGGCGAACAGGGTCAGGCTGGAGATAGGACGATAGCGGATGCTCACGTTGGGGCTGATGTGGTTGTTGCGGTGGGTATTGCCGTTCAGGTCGTCCAGATGTGCGAGGTCGAAGCGGGCGCCCGCGCTTAAGAGCCACGCCTCGTCGAACCTGTAATCGCCTTGCATGTAAAGCCCGAAGGTGTTGGCGGTTTCCGAAAAAGTTGTTCCGGAGTCATCGCGCCCTTCTGACTTGTCCCAGTTATAATCGACGCCGTAGGTCAGCCTGAGGGCGCCAAGGTCGGTGCGGTTCCTGAGATCGCCGCCATATGTCACCCACTGAGACTCGCTCTCGAAGACCCCGGTTGCGATGTCACTGAGTGCCATCATGGCGTCGTTGTGAGAGGCCTGGAAGCGAAGGTCCACGTAGGGATTGTCTTCGGGCGTATAGGTGTACTCCAGGGCGTAGGTCCGACGCTCGAAGTCCTGGTCCTTGGCCGTGTCAGGCGGATCCATGACGAAGATGGGGCGCCGGGGACGGCTGCCGTTGTTCTCGCGGTAGTTGGCCGACAGCAGCAGCGTGTGGTCCTCGGCCGGTCGCAGGGTCAGCTTCGCGAGGCCGCTCATTGGCTCGCTGGCCGATTGCGGAATGACGGTGCCGCCGCTGGCCTCGTAGTCGTCCGACCAAGAGCGCACGCCGTACAGCAGAATATCCACCGCATCGAGGGGCTTGGCGTAAAGGGCGCTGCCGACCATGACCATATTGTCGTTGGTATGGAACCCGGTCTTGACCATGGCGCCGAAAGTTTCGCCCGCTACCAGAAGGTCGGCGGCGTCCTTGGTCCTGAACCGGATGGCGCCCCCCAGGGCGCCGGGGCCCGACAGGGCGTTGCCGGTTCCGGCCTCCACCTCGACCTGCTTGAGCAGGTCGGGGTCGATGTTGAGGTGACCATGATGACGGGAAAACCCACGACCCTGGCGGGCGCCGTCGATGGTGACATTCAGGTTGGTCGCCTCCAGCCCGCGGACATAGACTTTTTGGGCCGCCGCCTGGGAGCCGCCACTGACCGAGACCTCCGGTACGTTGCGGAAGATGTCGCTGATGGTGCTGGCCTGCACCCTTTTGAGATCCTCGACGGTCACCGTCTCGGTCGTCGGATCGGTGTCGAGATCGGTGCCCTGGACCAGGATTGGTGTGAGAGCCACGGTTTCCTGCGAGTGGGCGGGACAGGTCCCGGCGACGATCACAAGGGCCGCGGCGCAGGTGCCGCGCAGCAGTTGGTCATGGTGCGGGATCATAGTGCTTCTTCCCCCGAGGCATCGCCCCTTGGCGGACTTCGGTCAGAGAGGCCGCAAGGGGGCGCGATTGAGACTGGATCGCACGTCGCCTCGTCCGGGGAGATAACAAGCCGGTTGCATCGCGGTCTCCCGCGAATCCGCCAAATGTGTATTCGAAACGGACAATGTTGTTTCGGACTTCCGGCAAAAATTGAGAAGTGTCCGATTGGCGAAAGGAATTGTCCTTTTTGCAAAGGACTGTATCTCAAGCCCAGTTTCAGGTCGGATCCCACCTGAAGTCATCTTTCTGTCGCTGCGGATACTATGAATGCGACCGCTGATGCCTGGGGTGCCCGCTACGCGACCGAGACCTGTGTCTTCGGAATGGCGCCGAGCCCCTTTCTGGGGACCTGCCGGGATCACCTTCCGGCCGCGGGCCGAGCGCTGTCCCTGGCCGATGGCGAGGACCGCAACGGCATCTGGCCGGCGGCCCAGGGCCTGGACGTCCTGACCCTGGACGTCTCGGCCGAGGGTTTGGCCAAGGCGCGGCGTCTGGCCGCCGAGCGCGGCGTGGCGATCCGCGCCGAGCAGGCCGGCATGCTGACCTGGACGTGGCCGGACCTGGCCTTCGATGTGGTTTGCGCCATGAACGTCCCCGTCCCCCCGGCGGCGCGGGAGGACATGTTCCGGCGCATCGCGGCCAGCGTGGTGCCCGGGAGCCTGCCGCCGTTCGAGGGCATTCATGCCGATACGCGCGACCATCACGCCCCGGAAACCCTCTTCACGACCTCGGAAATCCGAACGCTCATCATCCGCTTGCTGAAAGGCCCAATGGCCCACCCGGCCTTCGTCTGGGCCTGGTCCTGCTGGCGACGACACCACCAGGCACAGGCCGCTCTCTGCCACCGCAGAGCACGATCAAAAATGCAACTGTAGTACTTAGGGTCTGTTGTCAACAGGCCCTGGAGCAAATCAGGGCTCCGAACCCGGATGGACGATCGTTCATGAGTCACGATCCGAGAGGGTCAGGACCATCGATGGAGATCCTTCGGTCGCTCCGCTTCCTCAGGA
>JANQGN010000681.1 GCA_028277295.1 Rhodospira sp. | reverse complement strand
GCACACCTCCGCGGTGATCTTCGCCTTCGGCGGTAACGTGCTGTTCGCGACCTCCCTCTATGTCGTGCAACGAACCTCCCGGGCGCGGCTCTACGGCGGCGACGCCCTGGGCTATTTCCTGTTCTGGGGCTATCAGCTTTTCATCGTCATCGCGGCGGTGGGTTATGTCACCGGCGTGACGCAAAGCCGTGAGTACGCCGAGCCGGAGTGGTACGCCGACCTGTGGCTGACCCTTGTCTGGGTGCTGTACCTGGCGGCCTTCGTTGGCACCCTCTTGAAGCGCAAGGAACCCCATATCTACGTGGCGAACTGGTTCTTCCTCGCCTTCATCGTGACCATCGCCCTGCTTCATTTGGGCAACAACATGGCGGTTCCGGTGGCCTTGATGGGCGGCGATAGCTGGACCAAGTCCTACAGCCTGTTCTCCGGCGTGCAGGACGCCATGACACAGTGGTGGTACGGGCACAACGCGGTGGGCTTCTTCCTGACCGCCGGCTTCCTGGCCATCATGTACTATTTCGTCCCCAAGCAGGCCAACCGGCCCATTTACAGTTATCGCCTGTCCATCGTCCATTTCTGGGCCTTGATCTTCCTGTACATCTGGGCGGGTCCGCATCACCTTCACTATACCGCCCTGCCCGACTGGACACAGACGCTGGGCATGGTGTTCTCGGTCATGCTGTGGATGCCGTCCTGGGGCGGCATGATCAATGGCCTGATGACCTTGTCCGGCGCCTGGGACAAGTTGCGCACCGACCCCGTGCTGCGCTTCCTGGTGGTCTCCGTGGGGTTCTACGGCATGTCCACGTTCGAAGGCCCGATGATGTCGCTGAAGGCCGTCAACTCGCTGTCCCACTACACCGACTGGACCGTGGGGCATGTGCACTCGGGCGCGCTTGGCTGGGTCGCCTTCATCTCCTTCGGCGCCCTGTACTACATGGTGCCGGCGCTTTGGAAACGGCGCTCGCTCTACTCGGTGCGCCTGGTGTCCCTACACTTCTGGATCGCCACCCTGGGCATCGTGCTCTACATCACCTCCATGTGGGTGTCGGGCATCATGCAGGGCCTGATGTGGCGCGCCTATGACGAGTTGGGCTTCCTTCAGTACTCGTTCATCGAGTCGGTCGAGGCCATGAAGCCCTACTACATCATCCGCGCGGCCGGCGGCCTGCTGTTCATCACCGGCGCCCTGATCATGGCCTACAACCTCTATCGCACCATCAAGGGCGACGTGGCCGAGGGCATTCCCCAGGATGCGGCGCGCAACGTGCCCGGCGGCGCCGCCGTCGGCGCCCAGCAGTAAGGGGGGCAGCACGGTGAGCCTGATCAAGCATCACGAGAAGATCGAGACCAATGTCTTCCTCCTGGTCCTGGGCATCTTCATCACCGTCGCCACCGGCGGCCTGGTGGAGATCGTGCCCTTGTTCTCGATCAAGTCGACCATCGAAAACGTGCGCGGCATGCGCCCCTACACCCCGCTGGAGCTGGCCGGGCGCGACATCTATGTTCGCGAGGGCTGCTATAACTGCCACAGTCAGATGGTGCGCCCGTTCCGCGACGAGATCGAGCGCTACGGCCATTACTCCCTGGCCGCGGAAAGCAAGTTCGACCACCCCTTCCAATGGGGTTCGAAACGGACCGGTCCAGACCTGGCGCGGGTGGGCGGCAAGTATTCCAACGACTGGCACACCCGCCACCTGATCGACCCGCGCTCGGTGGTGCCGGAGTCCATCATGCCCGGCTACCCCCATCTGGCCAGACGCGCCTTGGACTACAGCGACATCGGCGCCCGCATGGCCACCCTGGACGTGGTTGGGCGTGGCGAGATGTACACCCCCATCGAGGGCGCGATCGACAACGCCGCCGCCGACCTGGAGGCCCAGGCCACCCCCGACGCCGACACCGACGCCTTGGTGGCCCGCTACTCGGACTTCGCCTTCGGGGCGGATCGCGCCGAGGACGAGGTCACCACCATGGCGCTGGGTGACCTGGACGGCAATCCGGACGTCATCACCGAGATGGACGCCGTGGTCGCCTACCTGCAAGTGCTGGGAACCATGGTCGACTTCACGCAAGTGGACGACGGCCGCCGCGCCGAATGGATTCGATGAATCCCGGGTATCGAGGAGACACCCCATGGAGGGTCTGCCCATGGACGGTCTGCAGGGCATCTCCGATTTTCTTCGCCAGTTCTGGGGCCTGTGGTTGATGCTGCTGTTCCTGGGCATCGTCGTGTGGGCCTACTGGCCCGCCAACAAGCGGCGGTTCGAGGAAGACGCGATGATCCCCCTGCGGGACGACGATGTCGTGGAGGAGCAAGAAAATGGCCACGCATCCTGAGCGCGACGAGATCACCGG
>JANQGN010000660.1 GCA_028277295.1 Rhodospira sp. | reverse complement strand
ACCACCGTGCACCACCACCGGATTGATGCCCACCTGCTTGAGCAGCACGATGTCGCGGGCGAAGGTGCTGGCCAGCGCGGCGTCGCCCATGGCGTGGCCACCGTATTTGATCACCACCGTGTCGTTCGCGAAGCGGCGCATGTAGGGCAGGGCCTCCGACAGGGTCTTAGCCTTCTCCAGCCAGAGCGTCCGCAGGGCTTCCTTGTCCTCCATGATGCCGTCATGGCCTGCCATCGTTTCCGTTCCCCTATTCGTTAGTTGTCTGAGATTGGGCGCGGTCATGATCCGCCGTCATCCGATGCCGCCAGTTCGGCGAGCGCGGCGCGCGCCTCGGGAACGCCCGCGCCGGTCTCGGCGCTGGTCACCAGCACGTCCGGATGGGCCGCCACATGACCGGCCACCTCGGTCCCCACCCGCGCGGCCATCTCGGCCAGGGCCTTGTCGCCCACCTTGTCGGCCTTGGTCAACACCACCTGATAGTTCACCGCCGCCTGATCGAGCATGGTCATGACCTCGCGGTCGACGCTCTTCAGGCCGTGACGCGCGTCCACCAGCAGCAGCACCCGGCGCAACGGCGCGCGACCCCGCAAATAGGCGTTCACCAGCCGGGTCCAGGACGCCACCAGGGCCTTGGGCGCGCGCGCGAAGCCATGCCCCGGCAGGTCGGCCAGGCGCAGGCGCGGCCGACCGGCGGGCCCCAGGGCGAACAGGTTGATCTGCTGGGTGCGGCCGGGGGTGTTGGAGGTACGGGCCAGGGTCTTGCGCCCGGTCAGGGCGTTCACCAGGCTGGACTTGCCGACGTTGGAGCGGCCGCAGAAGGCCACCTCCGGCAGGTCTCCCGGAGGCAGGGCCGACAGGTCGGCCACCCCCAGGAGAAACCGGCACTCCTGGGCGAACAGCCAGCGGCCCGCCTCCAGGCGGGCGGCGGCGGTCTCCTCGCCGTCCGCCGCCAGGGAAGAGCCGTCCTCAGCCATTCACGCTGACACCCATGCGCTTCATGATCCACCACTGCTGCAGCATGGACAGCACGTTGTTCCAGGTCCAGTAGATCACCAGGCCGGCCGGGAACTGGGCCAGCAGGAAGGTGAAGAACAGCGGCAGAAACTGCATGATGCGCTTCTGCGTGGGATCGGTGGGGGCCGGGTTGAGGATCTGCTGAAAATACATGGTGCCGCCCATGATCACCGGCCACAGGCCAATGGTCAGCAGGGCCGGCGGATCCCAGGGGATCAGGCCGAAGGCGGTGAACAGATTGAGCGGATCGGGAGCCGACAGGTCCTGAATCCAGCCGTAGAAGGGCGCGTGGCGCATCTCGATGGACACGTACAGCACCTTGTAGAGCGCGAAGAAGACGGGGATCTGCACCAGGATGGGCAGGCAACCGGAGACCGGATTGGCTTTCTCCCGCTTGTAGAGCGCCATCAGTTCCTGGTTCATGCGCGCCTTGTCGTCCTTGAAGCGCTCCTGCAGCTTTTTCATCTCCGGCTGCAGCTTCTTCATCTTCGACATGGATTCGTAGGACTTGCTGGCC
>JANQGN010000650.1 GCA_028277295.1 Rhodospira sp. | reverse complement strand
GATTTCTGAATCACCCAGCATGCTCTAACAATTTGTTTTTCAAGCAAATCGTCCCCAAAAGATCTTCCAGGGCGATCTGTGCCAGATCGCTCGGGATTTGCTCTACATGCCCGGGTCCTCGGCGACGTCGCCCACGGTGCGGCGCCCGGTGGCCAGGTCGGCGGCCTCGTCCGGGGTCACCGTGCAGATGGTTTCGTGACAGTAGATCGTCCCACCTTCCATCACGAACCCGAACCGCCCGCTGGCACCCTGGGTCATGACATGGGGCGACCAGACCGGGTCATCAGACGGCGCCGTCGGCGCTTCCAGGAAACGGGCCTGCTCTAGCAGCGCGATCAGGTCGGCGCGGTCCAGGCAGCCACGATCCACCACCGCCTCGGAGCCGTCCGCACGAGACCAGTCGGCGCTAATTCCTTGGGTTCGCAGACTCACCCGTTCGGTCATGACGGCCCTCCGCCCGTCCGCACCAAACATCGGCACCGCACACTTTTCGCGGCTTCAGGCGCGGCGCCCGGCCGGCCTTGTCACCCTTCGGCGAGGCCCTCTCCTGGCAGGGTGAGATGGGATCAGGGTGTGTGGGTCCGGACTCACACATCCTGCTCTAAGTGTCTGTCCGGAAAGCCCTGAAAGACACCACATACGGCATGCCATCCGGGCGCCGTCACACACCATATTGCGGTTTTCGAGACTTTCCGGACGGGCTCTCAGTGTCTGATAGTCAGGCAAATCGTCCCCAAAAGGTCTTTCGGGGCGATCCGGTTCGGATCGCTCGGAATTTGCTCTAGGCGTGGCCACCCTCGCTGCACAGCAGGGCGGGATCGATGCCCAGGCGCCGCAAGGCTTGTTCATACTTCCCGTCAAGGTCACCGGCGAACACCAAGTCCGCGTCGGAGTCCACCGTCAACCATACATTGCGGCGCAACTCGTCGTCGAGTTGCCCCGGACTCCACCCCGCGTAGCCCAGGGCCATCAACGTGTGGCGCGGACCGGTGCCGTCGGCGATGTCGCGCAGCACCTCCAGGGTGGCGGTCAGGGCGACGCAGTCGTCCACGACCAGGGTGCCGTCGTGGACATAGTCGGCGGAGTGCAGCACGAAACCGCGTTGGCTCTCGACCGGACCACCGAACTGCACGGCGATCTGGTCGCAGAGCGGTGTCGACGGAATACTGAGCTGGTTCAACAGTTCGGGAAAGCTGAAGTCGGGGATGGCGCGATTGATGACCAGGCCCATGGCCCCCTCGGCCGTATGGGCGCACAGATAGATGACGCTGCGGACAAAGCGGGGGTCGCTCATGCCGGGCATGGCCACCAGGCACTTCCCGGTGAGATACCCGTCCGCCGCGCCGACACTCGCGAAGGTCTGGGCCATGGTCTGGACACCTCCCTGGTCACCGCAACTCACGAGAACACGCACCCGCGCGCATCCTCGGGTCGCGCCCGGTCCCCACGCCGCCTGGCGACCGCCACCCCCCTCACGGCTCCCCTGGCCTCGGCCCTCGTCCGCCGCTGATGTTCCTTTGATTCGAGCACGTCGGCCGCCCCCTGCCAAGGGGTCGTGTCGGACTTCCAGCACGGCTTGGCCTCTGCCCGTTCCCGACGGCGGCGCCGGATCCCGACGACTCAGGACCCGGCGCCCCCTCTTTTGCCGGCTTTGTACACGAGCGGCACACGCCCGCGCCCCAGCCGGCCGCCCCTGGCATCGTCCCGTGGGTGGCCGAGTGAGGGCGCGGATCGACCACGGACTCCAACGGTCATGGTCCATGACCGGTGGTGTTATCAGTCGCGGCGCGGACCCCCCACCACGTTGGTCTCGAACAGACGCGACACCTGATGGTCGTCCAGGCCGAGCACACCGGTGAGGATCTCTTCGGTATGCTCGCCCAGGGTCGCCGCGCGGCGTGGTGGCTCACGCTCGCAGACCCCGAACTCCACGGGTGTCCCTGGCACCAGGTAGGCACCGATGCCCGGTTGCTCCAGAACCTCGAACATGGGATGCGCGGACGACAGGTCCGGATCCTGCGCCACGGCCTCGGCGAAGCTGCGGAACACCGACCACGTGACCCCGTTGGGATCGAACGCCTCGGCGACCTGGGACACCGTGCGATCCGCGAACCAGGGCGCCAGGACCTCGGTGATGGCGTGGCGATGCACGAAGCGCTGCCCTTCCTGACGCAGGTCCGCGCCGAGGCGCTCACCCAGGGCAACGAAAGCGTCGGCGAGACCGGTCGCCTTGCCCAGCCCGCGCCACTGCCGGTCGGTCAGGGCCACCACCATGACCCGCTGACCATCGCCCGTGTGGAAATCCTGGCCGTAGGCGCCGTAGAGGGCGTTGCCGACCTTGGGACGGTCGACACTGTTGACCATCACCTCGCCAAGGATCCCCAGGTTGCCCAGCATGGCCAGCGCCACATCCTTCAAGGCCAACTCCACCAACTGCCCCTCGCCGGTGGCGCGGCGATGGCGCTCGGCCGCCAGCAGACCCACGGCCGCCTTCTGCCCCGTGATGCAGTCCCAGGCCGGCAGGACGTGGGCGATGGGGTCCGCG